>NZ_JAGXJM010000004.1:150092-229586 GCF_019091445.1 Streptomyces sp. GbtcB7 | reverse complement strand
TGCGCATGCGGGCCCTTGCGCATGCGGGCCCTTGCGCATGCGGGCCCTTGCGCATGCGGGCCCTTGCGCATGCGGGCCCTTGCGCATGCGGGCTCTTGTGCATACGGGTTTTTGTGCGAGCGGCGGCTCTGTCCCCTGCGCCATGATGGCGGCCATGAACGGACACGTGGCCATGAGCGAACAGGCTTCCGACTGGGTGACCCTCTTCCGCTTCGAGAACGTCCCCGGCTGCCCGCGGCCGGGGCGGCTGATGGCGGTTTGACTGCGTGACCGGGGCATCGACTGGGACCCCTTCGCCGTACGGGATGTGCGGATCGACCTCATGTGCGGGGTCCGGGCGGACGGCCACTGGCACGGCACGGTCGTCGTCCGCGTGCGCGCCGACACCCTGCGCCGGCTCGGCCTCCACCCCGATCAGCCGACTTCGGCACCGGCCGACCCGATGCCGCCCAAGTGGTGGGGCCCATGGGCGCGTTGATCCCTGATCCGTGATCGTGGGACAGGTTGACGGCCTTCGCGCGCTCTCGCCCGGCCGGGCCGGCCGGGCTGGGGCGGGCGTGACGAGCGTCATGGGGCAGGGCGGCCGATGACTCTGGACGGTCGTCGTGACCGACGGGTAACCTGAGTGCTGAGCAAGCGCTTAGCCAAGGGGTCTCAGTCATCCATTGAGCAACCCCGACGGCGAGCAACCACATCCGCGAGAGCGGCGCCGGTTCAGGCGCAGAGAGGGGCCGGCGGTGCGCCGTACGGTGTTCAACGAGGACCACGAGGCGTTCCGGGAGACCCTGCGGGCCTTCATAGAGGCCGAGGTCGTTCCCGTCTACGACGAGTGGTTCGCCGCGGGCCAGGCGCCGCGCGACTTCTACTACAAGCTCGCCGAGCTCGGCGTCTTCGGCATCCGCGTGGACGAGGAGCACGGCGGCGCGGGCATCGACTCGTACAAGTTCGAGGCCGTCCTGTACGAGGAGACCGCCCGCGCGGGTGTCTCCTTCGGCGGCTCCGGTGTGCACGTGCTGCTCGGCCTGCCCTACATCAAGCTGCTCGCCACCGACGAGCAGAAGAAGCGCTTCCTGCCGAAGTTCGTCTCCGGCGAGGAGATGTGGGCCATCGCGATGACCGAGCCGGGCACCGGCTCCGACCTCGCGGGCATGAAGACCACCGCCAAGCTCTCCGAGGACGGCACGCACTACGTCCTCAACGGCGCCAAGACCTTCATCACGGGTGGCGTGCACGCCGACCGCATGATCGTCTGCGCTCGCACCTCCGCGCCCACCAAGGAGGACCGCCGCCACGGCATCTCCCTCTTCGTGGTGGACACCAAGGCCGAGGGCTACTCGGTGGGCCGCAAGCTCGACAAGCTCGGCCTGAAGACCTCGGACACCGCCGAGCTGGCGTTCGTCGACGTGAAGGTCCCGGTCGAGGACCTCCTCGGCGAGGAGAACAAGGGCTTCTACTACCTCGGCCACAACCTCGCCTCCGAGCGTTGGGGCATCGCCTTCGGCGCGTACGCGCAGGCCAAGGCCGCCGTCCGGTTCGCCAAGCAGTACGTGCAGGAGCGGGTCGTCTTCGGCCAGCCCGTCGCCGCCTTCCAGAACACCAAGTTCGAACTGGCCGCCTGCCAGGCCGAGGTGGACGCGGCCGAGGCCGTCGTCGACCGGGCCACCGAGGCCCTGGACGCCGGTGAGCTGACCCCCGCCGAGGCGGCCAGCGCCAAGCTGTTCGCCACCGAGGTCGCGCACCGCGTCATCGACCGCTGCCTCCAGCTGCACGGCGGCTACGGCTTCATGAACGAGTACCCGATCGCCCGCCTGTACGCGGACAACCGCGTCAACCGTATCTACGGCGGCACCAGCGAGATCATGAAGTCGATCATCGCGAAGGACATGGGCCTGTAAGGCCCGCGAAAGATCACCGGAAACAACCGCACGATACAACTGACGCATGAGTCAGGCACTTGAGTCCCTGCTCGATCTGCTCGACCTGGAGCGGATCGAGCAGGACATCTTCCGCGGCCAGTCCCGCTCCGCCGTCGTCCCGCGCGTCTTCGGCGGGCAGGTGGCGGCGCAGGCACTGGTGGCCGCCGGGCGCACGGTCCCCGAGGACCGGCACGCGCACTCCCTGCACGCGTACTTCCTGCGTCCGGGGGACCCCGGCGCGCCCATCGTGTACACGGTGGACCGCATCCGCGACGGGCGGTCCTTCACCACCCGCCGCGTCGTCGCCATCCAGCACGGGCAGCCGATCTTCCACCTCTCCGCGTCCTTCCAGACGTACGAGGAGGGCATGGAGCACCAGGCCGCGATGCCGCCCGCTCCCGACCCGGAGACGCTGCCCACGGCCGCCGAACTGCTGCCGCTGTACGCCGATGTCATCAAGGACCCGGTCGTCGTCGAACGGCTCCTCGAAGCGCGCGAGTCCGTCGACCTGCGCTACGTCGACGCGCCTCCGTACGGCACGGTCGGCGAGACCCGCGAACCGCACTCCCAGGTGTGGTTCCGCACCAACGGCAAACTGGCCGACGATCCCCTCCTCCATGTCGTCCTCGCCACCTACGTCTCCGACATGACGCTCCTCGACTCGATCCTGCTCGCGCACGGGCGCGGCGGCTGGGTGACCGGGGATGTCGTCGGGGCCTCGCTGGACCACGCGATGTGGTTCCACCGCCCCTTCCGCGCCGACGAATGGCTGCTGTACGACCAGGAGTCGCCGTCCGCCTCCGGAGGCCGTGGCCTCGGCCAGGCCCGCATCTACACCCAGGACGGACGGCTCGCCATCTCGGTGATCCAGGAGGGCGTGGTCCGCATCCCCCGGTAGGACCGGGCCTGCCCGGTGAGACTGACGGGGGGCCGGCCCGGTAAGACTGGGGCATGGCCATGACTGAAGCGGGAGCCGGACAGCAGGACGACGACGGCGGCGGCGAGAGCACCTTCACGGTGATCGTCGCCGCCCTCGCCAATCTCGGGATCGCGGTGGCCAAGGCGGTCGCGGGCGTCATCAGCGGATCGAGCGCGATGCTGTCCGAGGCCGCGCACTCGGTGGCCGACACGGTCACCGAGCTGCTGCTGCTCACCGCGCTGAAGCGCAGCGAGAAACCGGCCGACGAGGACCACCCGCTCGGCTACGGCCCCGAGCGCTACATCTGGGCGATGCTCGCCGCCGTCGCCACCTTCGTCGGCGGCGCGGTGTTCTCCCTCTACGACGGCATCCACACCCTCGTCGCGGGCGAGGAGCCGGGCGACCCCCTCGTCTCGTACATCGTGCTCGCGGTCGCCTTCCTGCTGGAGAGCTACTCCCTGCGCACCGGCGTACGCCAGGCGCGCGGGGAGGCGGAGCGTGTGGGGGCGCCCTTCAAGCGCTACCTCCGGTACACCCCGGACACCGCCGTGAAGGCCGTGGTCCTGGAGGACTCGGCCGCCCTGATCGGCCTCGTCCTCGCGGCGGGCGGCCTGCTCGGCGGACAGCTCACCGGCTCCGGCGTCTGGGACGGCATCGCGTCTGTCTGCATCGGTCTCCTCCTGCTGTACGTCGCCTGGGTCCTCGGCCGCTCCAACGCCGAGCTGCTGATCGGCCGCCCCCTCCCCAAGCCGATGCGGGAGCGGATCCGGGCCGAACTGCTCGCCGTGGAGCACGTCGAGGCCGTACTGGAGCTCACGACCCTCGTACAGGGGCCGCGCGAGGCGCTGGTCGCGGCCAAGGTCGACTTCAGGGACGTCTCGACCGCCGCCCAGATCGAATGGGCCTGCGAACAGGCGGAGGCCCGACTACGAGAGGCGTTCCCCGTGGTGAGCCGGGTGTACCTCGACCCGACACCGGGCTACGCCCAACGCCGCCACGAGGGCCTGAACCCCTGGCCGTAGTCCGGCTTCCGCCAGGGGGTGGTCAGGCCTTGCGCAGGACCCGGATCCTCTGCTGGGCCCTGCTCACGGCACGTTCCAGCTCCATGCGGGCGTGCTCCTGCTTCATCGCGCGCTCCATGTACGCGTCGAGCTCCGCTTGCGGCACCCTTGCGGGGCTGGTGAGCTGGGGGAGATCTGTGGCGAGGTAGCCCTCGAAGTGCTCCGCCACATCGTGCAGTTCGGCCCGGATCGCCTCCAGCTGATCGGCGGACGCCTTGATGAGGTTGCGCAGCCTCCTCAGCGGGGCGAGGTCGCCGGCCCGGCAGGGCTTCTGGGCGAGCTCGCACAGCTTCTCGAAGGTCTCCTTGAGGTAGTTGTCGGCGTCGTCGAGGTCCTTGGCGTTGTCGTCGGTGTCGCGGTTCTTCTTCATCCACGCGAACACCTGCCGGCCGTGGCGGATCCCGAGGAGGGCGAGGGTGGCCGTGACCGCGCCGGACAGGGCGGCCACCACCGGGGAGCCGACGCCGGCCGCCAGGGTGGTCGAGCTGAGGATCATCGTGGTCCGATCCGTTCGTGGGAGCGCGCCTGACCCTGCACGGGGCCCTGCGGCGTTGCGGGAAGTCGTTGTTGACTCGGCCGGACAGGTCCTACGAAGGCATGGCGATGTCGCGAAGGGCGAGGAGGTCCGTCACCACGAACTGCCGGTACCTGCTGGTGATCACGCCGTGGGTCTCGCGCAGGGTGCGGACCGCGTTCTCGACGGTGGAGACGCCCATCAGGAGCGCATCGGCGATGTCTCGCTGGGTCGGACCCAGGATGGTGACGTGGCCGGGGTCGGCGGAGTTCGTCCGGCCGGCGGCCCCGGCCAGGTGCAGCAGCAGGCCGCCGACCCGCTGCACGGGCGAGCGGGTCGGGGTGCAGTAGATCATCTCGTCGCTGCGGTTGCGGTCCTCCAGGCTGCGCAGCAAGGCCAGTTGGGCTTCCTGCTGTCGGCGCAGCAGGAGGTTCATGCGTTTCACCGAGCAGGGCATGACCCAGGTGGTGGTCAGACAGACGGTCGTGACCGACGCCTCGGGGGCGATCAGCTTGGCCTCGCCGAGAAGTTCGCCGACGCCGCGGAACCTCGTGATCCTGGTGGAGGTGACCCCGGCGCCGAAGGGGAAACGCTCCTGGAGGACGCAGCCGCCCAAGACGATGTACACGTTTCCGTCGCCCGGTCCCAGCGGCAGCTCCTCGTCACGTTCGTAGACACGGGCGTCCAGGCCCCAGGTGCTGACGAGCAACGGCCAGGTGTTGCCGGGGAGGTGGTGGAGAAAGCTGCCCTCGGGCATCGCTTGACGGCCTTTGAGGACGTCGCTGGTGCGGAAGGCGTCGACTTTGGGAGGCATTGGTCACTCCCCCGCCCCGGCCGCACCGTACGGCGTAGCGGAGGCGTACGGCCGTAACAGGCCGTGATGGTGACGCTGTGTCAGTCGAGGGGTGCCGATGGCCCGGGTGACGAGGGTCTTCGGCAGGGCGACGCCATCGGCGACGGCGGTCTGCATCGGTTCTGAGGTCCTTCCCGCTCGGGAAAAACAGGGGGCCGGGTGCGTCCGCCGACTGGCGGGCGCACCCGGGCTGGTGGGTCCAGAGCCCTCTCCGTCGCATGGTCATCCGGCTGGTTTAGGTCCGGACGCGAGGCGAAGGCGTTACATCGACAAGTTACCTCCACCCGCGCGGAAATCTCCAGTCGCGCATGTGCGGCGACGGGAATTTCCCGACAGCGGAGGTCACGGGGAGAAGGGAAAACAAACCCTCGCGGGAGGGTTTTGTCGCGCCGACTCCGTTGGGTGCGGTTGAGGTTACGCTCCGTCTTGCGGAGGGAGGGCCGTCAAGTGTGAATGCCGATATTCCGAAAGGATATAAAAAGATGCGCTTGGAAATTTCCCGCAGATGAGCGGTGTGGGGCGCGGATGTGAACGCTATGGAAAACAAGGAGGCCCCGGGGAACCACCCCCGGAGCCTCCAGGAAAGGGTCTGGACCCACCAAGGCTCAGACCGACTTCCAGTAAACACCATGAGCTGCGAAAAGGTCACTGCGGCAAGGAAACGTGGTGCAGGCTTCCCTCCGGGGAGGGATTCATGGGGCGGACCTGACCGCGCCCCGTCGCGGAGGGGGCGCGGACCGTCACGCCGAACCTTACGTCCCTTTTGGCGCGCTAGGCGAATTTCGTCCCGTGGTTCGCCTCGTTCATCGCTCATACGTGAACGGCACGAGTGAATAACGATCACATCCGGATCGGTGTCGACCGGTGGACCCGGGCTGCCTTCGCCGGCATGTCCGCCCGATCGATAGTTCGAAAGGGGAATGAACAAGCGCCCGATAAAGTGCGTTAATGTCGCCGCTTACCTTTCCCTGAGGCGTCGGACGTGTCGCCGCGCGAAGCTGTCCGGTGATTTCAATCCCTTTGAATCCGGCCCTCCCTGTTTCATTTATTTGTGCGCGTTCGGAATAGAGGCTCAAGGGTGGCGGCAAGTCCCCTCGGGCCCTTTACTTGCGACGCGCGCTCTCTGGAAAGTCGACTAATTAACACCAGGGTCCCGGCCGGTGACGGTGCCTTCGGGCGCCCGGTTGAGTCCCGTCGCATCGTCAACGCCGTTACGAGGCGCGGGGGCCGAGTCGGGCCGAGGCCTCAACGGCGCGTAGCGCGCCGAACACTCGCCATACAAATGCGGCTACTTTCCGTAGCCGCCCCCGTGCAACGTGCCGCACGTGTTCCTGCGGTGGGCGTCAGACGAGTGTCGCCGCGGAGAGCAGATACGCCGTCAGCGGGTCATAGAACCGAGGGCTTGTGACGTGGTCGTCGAGGGGGACCGTCACCTGGACCGTGCCCTCGGACTCGGCGAGGAAGAGGGCCGGGTCGTTGCAGTCGGCGTAGCCGACGGAGTCGATGCCGAGCTGGCCCGCGCAGCCGGCCCAGCCGTGGTCCGCGACGACCAGGTCGGGCAGGGGGTGGCCCGCGCCCTCCAGGCCCTTGAGGATCGCGCGCATCGGCTCGCCCGAGTGGGTGTGCCACAGCGTGGCCCCGTGCTCCAGCACCGCCACGTCCGCGAACTGCATGACGTACCCCTCGTCCGTCTGCAGCCCGTCCGGAATGACGACGATCTCGCAGCCGGCGCCGCGCAACGCGGCGGCGGTGGCACGGTGCACGTCGAGCAGGCCGCCGGGGTGGCCGGTCGCGAACAGCACCCGCTGCTCACCGTCCGCCGCCTTGCGCAGCCGCGCCGCCATCCGGTCCAGGGCGTCGACGGTCAGCTCGGGGTCGATGGTGTCCTGGCCGTAGCGGTACTCCGGGTCGTCGTTCACACCGCACCGCTCCGCCATCACGGCGAGCACGTCCTGCTCGTCGGTCCAGCGGTCGCCGAGTTCCAGGCCGAGCCAGAAGTTGCGGTCGCCGTTGGCGAGCTTGCGGTAGTGGGAGAGGTTGTTCTCGCGGGGCGTGGCGACGTCGCCCGCGATACGGGTCTTCACGAGGTGGTCGACGAGCTCGGCGCGGCTGGGGGTCCCGGATATCGGCATGCCTCCCATTGTGCCGGGGTGCTCCGCTGGGAGGGCGGTTGTCCTGAACCGTGGGATGTGGGTCACGCAGGGGGGTGTGTTTTCGGGGTTCTCAGGTTTCCCTCAGTGCGAACCACAACTCCATCCGTACGTCCGCGTCGTCGAGGTCCGCCTCCAGCAACGCCGCACACCGTGCGATGCGTTGGCGGACGGTGTTGCGGTGGACGGAGAGGGCGACGGCCGTGCGGTCCCAACTGCCGTGCAGGGAGAGCCAGGTGCGGAGGGTCTCGGTGAGGGCGGGGGTGGCGGCGATGGGGGCGAGGAGGGCGCGCGCGTGGGCCGCGGCGTCGGCCGGGGGCACGAGGTCCGCCAGGGCGGGTCGCTCGCCGTGGCGGACGAGGGGCGTGCGGGTCGCCCGGGCGCGGGCCAGGGCGCGGGCCGCCTGCCCGTCGGCGGACGCCCACTCGTGCGGGCCGACCGCCGCGCTGACCCCGCAGATCCAGCCCTTCTGCGCGGCCGGCTCGCGGTCGCCGGGGACGAGGACGCGTACGACACTCCCACCGGTGTCGATGAGCGCGGAGCCCAGTGCGGCCCCCAGCGCGGACGCGGCGACGGCGTCCGGCGCCGGGCCGTCCGCCGCGGGGCGGGCGTGCACGACGGTCCACCGGTCCCCGCCGAGCAGCGGGGCCACGTCCTCGGGCGCGGCGCCCAGCAGGAGTCGCACGAGCGCCGCCGAGCGCGCCGAGCCGCTCCCGCTCTGCTGCTCCCCGGTGAGGAGGGACAGGAGGACGGCCGCGACGGAGGCGATGGTGTGGTCCCCGGGGTCCCGGCGCGGCGCCGCGACCCCCAGGACGAAGCCCCGCCCGCCGCCGAGGGCGTACGCGGCCAGATGGGTGCCGCCCACGGTGTCGGTGGCGGAGGAGGGGGTGGGGATGGGAGTGGGGGGCGGAGTGGGGCCCTGGGGGACCGCGGGCCGGGTCGGCCCGGGGCGTACGACGGCGGCCAGGGCGCCGAGTGCGGCCACCGGGCCGTCCTCCGGTGTTCTTCCCGCGCGGGCCAGCTCCGCGCCCTCCGGGCCGTACAGCACCGCCCAGCCGCCCACCCGCTGGGCCAGCTGCCGCAGCACCGCCGCCACCGGGTCCGGGCGCGCGGCGGCCGCCGCCAGGCTCTGCTGAGCCTCCGTGACCCGCCGCAGCTCCGCCAGCCGGGCCTGGGCCATCAGCTGCCACACCGCGCGGGCCACGCCCGAGAAGGTGGTCTGGGGCGGGACCTCCAGCAGGGGCAGGCCGTAGGTGTCGCAGGCGGCGACCAGGGCGCGCGGGACCGTGTCGTGCACCGGCGCCAGGCCGAAGCCGAGCGCCGCGCCGCCCGCTGCCACGATCCGGGAGACGTAGTCGTCGAAGTAGGTGCCCGAGCCCGCCGCCTCCGGGATGTGCACCCCGGCGGTCAGCAGCAGCTCACCGCCCAGCAGATACGGGTACGGGTCCGCCATCTCCGACGTGTGCGCCCAGTGGATCACCGTGTCCGGGTCTACGGGGCCCGCGATGTGGCGCAGGCCGAGGTCCTCCCGGGCCAGGAGGGCGGACAGCGGGACCGGTGGGGTGGGTGGGACAGGCGGGACTGGTGTGGCCGATGTGGCGGGTGTGGTGGATGTGTCCGGCACGGTGGACGTTCCCTCCATCCGGATCGGCTGCGATGGATGAAACGTACACTTCAGAGTCATCTTCCGGCCACCTAAGGTCAGTGCCGTCGGCAGCCGCGGGTACGGGCGTATGTCCCCGCGATCAGCTGCCGGACTCCCGGCCGGGTATCGCTCGCCCGGCCCGCGTCCCCACGTCCATCTGCACGACACGCCACCGATGAGTGCGCGAAGGAGGGCCCCCTATGGCCGTCGACTACACAGTGATCGTCGTCTATCTGGCCGGCATGCTGGCCATGGGCTGGTGGGGCATGCGCCGCGCCAAGTCGAAGAGTGAGTTCCTGGTGGCCGGACGGCGCCTGGGCCCCGCGATGTACTCCGGGACCATGGCCGCGATCGTCCTCGGCGGCGCGTCCACCATCGGCGGCGTCGGGCTCGGATACCAGTACGGGCTCTCCGGCGCCTGGATGGTGTTCACCATCGGCCTCGGCCTCCTCGCCCTCTCCGTCTTCTTCTCCGCCCGCATCGCCCGCCTGAAGGTCTACACCGTCTCCGAGATGCTCGACCTCCGCTACGGCGGCCGGGCCGGCGTCATCTCCGGTGTCGTCATGTGGGCGTACACCCTGATGCTCGCGGTCACCTCGACCATCGCCTACGCCACCATCTTCGACGTCCTCTTCGACATGAACCGGACGCTCGCGATCATCATCGGCGGCTCGATCGTCGTCGCGTACTCCACGCTCGGCGGCATGTGGTCGATCACCCTCACCGACATGGTGCAGTTCGTCGTGAAGACCGTCGGCGTGCTGCTGCTCCTGCTCCCCATCGCGGTGATCAAGGCCGGTGGGTTCAGCGAGATGAAGGCCAAGCTGCCCACGGAGTACTTCGACCCGCTGGGCATCGGCGGCGAGACGATCTTCACCTACGTGCTGATCTACACCTTCGGCATGCTCATCGGCCAGGACATCTGGCAGCGCGTGTTCACCGCCCGCAGCGACACGACCGCCAAGTGGGGCGGCACCGTCGCCGGCACCTACTGCCTGGTGTACGCCCTCGCCGGCGCCGTCATCGGCACGGCGGCCAAGGTGCTCTACCCGACACTGCCCAGCGCCGACACCGCCTTCGCGACCATCGTCAAGGACGAGCTTCCGGTCGGCGTACGGGGCCTGGTGCTCGCCGCCGCCCTCGCGGCCGTGATGTCCACGTCCTCCGGCGCCCTCATCGCCTGCGCCACCGTCGCCAACAACGACATCTGGGCCAAGCTGCGCGGGGCCGTACGCCCCCGGGGGGACGACCACGACGAGGTCAAGGGGAACCGGGTCTTCATCCTCGTGATGGGCATCGCCGTGATCTGTACCGCCATCGCCCTCAACAACGTCGTCGAGGCGCTGACCGTCGCGTACAACCTGCTCGTCGGCGGTCTGCTCGTCCCGATCCTCGGCGGACTGCTGTGGAAGCGCGGGACCGTGCACGGCGCGCTCGCCTCCGTCGTCGTCGGCGGGCTCGCGGTCGTCGGGCTGATGGCGACGTACGGCATCCTTGCGAACGAGCCCGTCTACTACGGGCTGCTGTCCTCGCTGGTCGCGTACGTGATCGTCTCCCTGGCCACACCCGCGACCGACCCGGCGGTGCTGGCCGCCTGGCGCGAGCGGCTGGCCGGGCGCGGCGCGGATGCCGAGGTCGAGGCCGAGCCGGCGGCCGTGGTCGCCTAGCCGCCGCACGTCACCCCAGCCCCCGAAGAGCTTCGGCCCGGCCGCCGCACGGCGACCGGGCCGGGCGGCCCCCGGTCAGCGGAGTCCGCGACACTGGAAGACGCATCACCCGTACCACGCATCACCCCGTACCACTCACCACTCGCACCACGCATCACCCGTACCACCTGGAGGAGTCCGACGATGAGCAGCACCGAGTTCCCGGCAGCAGGCGGCAGTCAGCCACGCGGCCCCGTCGACTCGTCCCGCGTCCCGCGGTACGCGGGCCCCGCGACCTTCGCCCGGCTGCCGCGCCTCGACGAGGTCGGCCGCGCCGACGTCGCCGTGGTCGGCGTGCCCTTCGACTCCGGGGTCTCCTACCGGCCCGGCGCCCGCTTCGGCGGCAACGCCATCCGCGAGGCCTCCCGCCTGCTGCGCCCGTACAACCCGGCACAGGACGCCTCCCCCTTCGCCCTCGCCCAGGTCGCCGACGCCGGTGACATCGCGGCGAACCCGTTCAACATCAACGAGGCCGTGGAGACGGTCGAGGCCGCGGCCGACGAGCTGCTCGGCACGGGCGCCCGCCTGATGACGCTGGGCGGCGACCACACCATCGCGCTCCCGCTCCTGCGCTCCGTCGCCAAGAAGCACGGCCCGGTGGCCCTGCTCCACTTCGACGCGCACCTCGACACCTGGGACACCTACTTCGGCGCCGAGTACACGCACGGCACCCCGTTCCGCCGGGCGGTGGAGGAGGGGATCCTGGACACGGAGGCCCTCTCCCACGTCGGCACCCGCGGCCCGCTGTACGGCAAGCAGGACCTCACCGACGACGAGAAGATGGGCTTCGGCATCGTCACCTCGGCGGACATCTACCGCCGCGGCGCCGACGAGGTCGCCGACCAGCTGCGCCAGCGCATCGGCGACCGCCCGCTGTACATCTCCATCGACATCGACTGCCTCGACCCGGCGCACGCCCCCGGCACGGGCACGCCGGAGGCCGGCGGCATGACCTCCCGCGAGCTGCTGGAGATCCTGCGCGGACTGTCCTCCTGCAACCTGGTCTCCGCGGACGTGGTCGAGGTCGCGCCCGCGTACGACCACGCCGAGATCACGGCGGTGGCCGCGTCCCACACGGCGTACGAACTGACGACGATCATGTCCCGCCAGATCGCGGCGGCCAGGGCTCAGGAGGCCGGGAACAAGTGACTCACGACCACGACCTGGTGCTCCGTCCGTCGGCGGCGCAGACGGAGGCCGCGCTGAATCCGCCCCCCGGCCGCAACGGCGGAGACCTGGTCGTGGAGACCCTCTCCGGTCTCGGCGCCACCACCGTCTTCGGCCTGCCCGGCCAGCACGCGCTCGGCATGTTCGACGCCCTGCGCCGGTCCTCGTTGCAGTACATCGGGCTGCGGGTGGAGAACAACGCGGGGTTCGCGGCCGACGCGTACGGCCGCATCACGGGTGGGGCAGCGCCCCTGCTGCTCTCCACCGGCCCGGGAGCGCTGACCTCCCTGGCCGCGCTCCAGGAGGCCGCCGCGGCCTCTGCCCCCGTCCTCGCCATCAGCAGTCAGGTCCCCACCGCGGGACTGGGCGGCGGACGCCACGGCTATCTGCACGAACTCCCCGACCAGCAGGCGTCGTTCAGGGGTGTCGTCAAGTCCGTCCACACGGTCCGTACGCAGTCGCAGATCCCCTCCGCGATCGCGGCGGCCTGGGAGTCGGCGCTGACCGCCCCGCACGGCCCGGTCTGGGTGGAGATCCCGCAGGACGTCCTGCTCGCCGAGACCCACCTGCCGCAGGTCACGGCGATGGACGCGACCCCGGAGGACGTCGTCCCGCGCCCCGAACTGACCGCGCTGGCGGCCCACTTGCTGTCCTCGGCGGCTCGCCCCGCGATCATCGCGGGCGGCGGGGTCGTACGGTCGGACGCGTCCGGCAAGCTGAAGGCGCTGGCGGAGAAGCTGAACGCGCCGGTCGTCACCACCTTCGGCGGCAAGGGCGCCTTCCCCTGGACCCACCCGCTCTCGCTCCAGTCCTGGCTGGAGGATCGGCACACCACGGACTTCCTGGAGGACGCGGACGTCCTGCTGGTCGTCGGCTCCGGCCTCGGCGAACTGTCCTCCAACTACCACACGTTCAAGCCCCGCGGCCGGGTCATCCAGATCGAGGCCGACCTCGGCAAGCTGGAGTCCAACCACCCGGCGATCGGCATCCACGCGGACGCCAGGCTCGCGCTCTCCGCGCTCCTGGAGACCGTCGAGGAGCGCCCCGACCCGACGGCGGCGGACCGCGTCCGCACACTGCTCGACCGGGTGGGGGAGCGCATCGCCGCACAGGAACTCACCCTGGAACAGGAGGTGCTGGCGTCCGTCCGCCGGGCCCTGCCGTCCACCTCCCCGTCCTTCTGGGACATGACCATCCTGGCGTACTGGGCGTGGTCCGCCTTCGACCCGCGCGGAAAGAACACCATGCACTCGGCCCAGGGCGCGGGCGGCCTCGGCTACGGCTTCCCGGCGGCCCTCGGCGCCGCGGCGGCCGATCCCACCCGCCCGGTCCTCGCGGTCTCCGGCGACGGCGGCGCGTTGTATTCGATCGCCGAACTCGCCACGGCGAGGCAGTACGACCTGAACGTCACCTGGCTGATCGTCGACGACGGCGGCTACGGCATCCTGCGCGAGTACATGAACGACGCCTTCGGCCAGGCCACGGCGACGGAGCTGACCCGCCCCGACTACGTGGCGCTGGCCGAGTCCTTCGGCGTCCCGGGGGTCCGTACGACCCCCGAGACACTGGAAGCGGACCTGGCGAAGGCCTTCGCGAGCCCCGGCCCGTCCGTGGTGCTGCTCCCGGCGGTGCTGCGGATGTTCGCGCCCACCCACCTCGGGAGCTGACGGCACGGTCGACAGCTACGGCCCGGTGGCCCGGGCCGTAGCCGGTCGACCGCCATCACGGCCGTCTACCAGATCGCGTCGACCCACTCCGGGTGGTCGATGAACGGGTTGCGGTTGTGCTGGTAGCTGTCGTAGATGACCTGGTTGCGCTTCTCCTCGAAGGTGCTCGGCGGGTCCTCGTCGCTCCACTCCTTGAGTACGGAGAGCTTGCCGATGTACGGGTTGCTTCCGTTGTTCACCTTCTCGTTGGGCTCGAGGTCGGCGAAGCCGTCGTCGCCCTCGTAGCGCACCGCCATGTAGAGGATCATGCGGGCCACGTCGCCCTTGTCCGCGTCGCGCGGCTCGAACGAGTCGGAGTCGGTGAGGCTGCCGCCCCCGCCGCTGACCGTGCTGCCGCCGTTGTCGAAGTCCTTGTTGCCACGGATGCTGTTGACCTGGACGTCCGCGGGACGCAGGTGATGCAGGTCCGTGCCGGGACCGGTCACCTCGCCGAAGTCGCCGTGGGACTTGGCCCACACGTGCTCGCGGTTCCAGTCGCCGACGTCTCCGCCGTTGAGCGACTTGGCGCGCGAAGTGCCGCTGTACAGCAGGATCACGTTGTTGCTGTTGTTCGGGTCCTGGTCGGTGACCATGAGCGCGTTCCAGACCGCGGAGTACGAGATCTTGGTCTGGCTGCTGATGATCGTGTGCAGCGAGGACTTCAGGCTGCTGCCGGTCTTGCCGACCGCGTTCTTGTAGTACGTGCTGTCGTACGCGGTCGTCGTGGCACTCGCGGGAGTGGCGGTCATCGTCGGCAGGGTGAGGCCTACCAGGACGGCTGAAGTGGTCAGCGCCAGCGTCTTCCAGCGGCGTATGTGCGTGGCGGGCATGGTGGGGGCGTCCGTTCTACGCGGGTTGAATGAGCGGGCAACCGGAGCGTGACATGGACATGCGTTTCAGGGAATGAACGGAGCGTGTCGGTTGAGTGACGGAAACCGGCAAGTCGCTTGTTGTGCGCGCGATCTGACACACCGGAAGGCCCCCGCCCATGGGGCGCATGGGCGGGGGCCTTCCGGCGCTTGAGGACCGGTCAGTTCACGTCGGACGGGTCCAGGCGGTAGAGCGTCGAGGCCGACTGGGCCGACTGGCCGTTCTCCGACTCGGAGCCCGTGGCCGAGCTCGACTCGGACGACGAGGTCTTGCTGTAGGCGCTCTCCTTCACCGCGGTGGCGTTCTTCTGCACCCAGGCGGTGACCGCGGAACTGGTGCTGTTGTTGCCGCCCATTCCGCCGCCCATGCCCGAGCCGCCGACCTGGATGTAGTGAAGTTCGCCCTTCTTCACCAGCTCCTTGAGCCTGGCGACCGTCATGCCCTTGTCGGTGCCGGTGAAGCCGTACATGGAGATGACGGGCTTGTGGGTGCTCAGGATCAGCTGCCCGGCGCTCTGCGAATTGGATACCGCGAGCAGCCACTTGGCGCCGTCCTGGTGCTTCTCCAGGTACGAGATCAGCTCGCTGCTGGTCTCGCCGCCCATGCCGCCACCGCCGCCGAAACCGCCGCGCTGACCGCCCGTGCCGCCCGGGAACTCGCCGTTCTGGCCGCCCGTGCCGCCGCCGGGGAAGCCGCCGTTCTCGCCGCCCTGCGGGGCGCCGCTTGGAAGTTCACCGGTTCCACCGCCGCCGGGCGTCACCTGGCCGCCCTCCTGGCCGCCCTCCTGGCCGGCCGCTTGGCCGCCCGGCTGGGTGCCGCCAGGCATCTCGCCGCCGCCCGGACCCCCCGCGTTGCCGCCGGGGCCACCCCGTCCGCCGCCGAAGCCGCCTTGGCTGGTGGACGGTCCGGCGGTCGGATTGGTGCCGCCCATGCCGCCGCCCGCGCCGCCCGCACTGGCCGGGACGGCGAACGAGTACGCCGCCGGGCCCGCGAGAGCCGCGACGACCGCCGCCGCCAGGGACGCGGCCAGCAGCCGTACGCGGTTGCCGGAGCGGAAGACGAACAGGCCGACGACGGCCAGTGCCATGACCACCGCGATGGTCGGCCACAGCCAGGTGTTCCAGTCGGTGGCCCGGCGCAACAGCACGACCGCCCAGATGCCGGTGACCGCGAGCCCGGCGGGCAGCACCCAGGACCAGCGGACGTCGCCGCCGCGGAAGACACGGAACAGCATGACGCCGCCGCCACCGCACAGGGCCGCGATGCCAGGGGCGACCGCGGTCGTGTAGTACGGGTGCATGGTGCCCTCGGCCGTGGCGAACGTCAGGTAGTGCAGCAACAACCAGCCGCCCCACAGCACCAACGCCGCGCGGGTCGGGTCGATACGCGGGGCGCGCCCGCACAGCACCAGGCCGCCGGCGAGGGCGATGCCCGCGAAGGGGATCAGCCAGGAGATCTGGCCGCCCAGGATGTCGTTGAACAGCCGGCCGAGGCCCGCGGAACCGGAGAAGCCGCCGCCACCTCCTCCGCCACCGCCGTTGCCCTCACCGCCGAGGACGCGACCCAGGCCGTTGTAGCCGAAGATCAGGTTCCAGGCGGTGCCGTCCGTCGAACCGCCGATGTAGGGACGGTCGTCGGCGGGCACCAGCGAGACGGCCGTCGCCCACCAGAAGCTGGACACGGCCAGGGCCACGGCGGCCAGCAGCAGGTTGCGGATCCGCTTCGCCCAGCCGAGGTGCGACGCGTACAGATAGACCGCGAAGACGGCGGGCAGCGCGATGTAGCCCTGGAGCATCTTCGTGTTGAAGGCGAGCCCGAAGCAGACCGCCGAGCCGAGCAGCGGCAGCAGCCTGCCGTCGCGGGTCGCGCGCAGTCCGAGGGCCGCGCCCGACACCATCAGGAGGAGGAGCAGGGTGTCGGGGTTGTTGTCGCGGTTGATGGCGACGGTGATCGGGGTGAGCGCGAGCACGAGCGCGGCGATCGCGGCGGCGGCGTGGCCGAACACCCGCTTCACGGAGGAGTGCAGGATCCAGATCGTGCCGAGGGCGGCCACGATCATCGGCAGCATCATCTGCCAGGTGCCGAAGCCGAAGATCCGGCACGACAGGCCCATGACCATGAGTGCGAGCGGAGGTTTGTCGACGGTCAGGAAGTTGCCCGCGTCGAGCGAGCCGAAGAACCACGCCTTCCAGCTCTGGGTTCCGCTGTAGATCGCGGAACTGTAGAAGCTGTTGAGGCCGGAGCCGGACAGGTTCCAGGAGTACAGCACCGTGGCCAGCGCCATGATCGCGATCAGGGCGGGGAGGGACCAGCGGGGCGCGGCGGGGGTGGGCGACGGCTCCTGGGGCGGCTCGGCGGCCGGTGCGCCGGAGGCCACAAAGGGGCCGGGAGCCGGGGGCAGTGGGTCGGTGGCAGATGTCACCAGTGCACCATGCACACCGCCGATGGGTACGGGCTGTGCTCTGTCTGGGGGCGAGCTGTGGATGGATGAGATGCGGGTAAGAGAGCCGGCCGCCCGCCACTCCTCCGGCAGCTCTCCGTGCCTTCAGGACGGCCCCTTCACCACCCCGAACCCCTGTCCGCAGAACGCGCGTACAACTTTCGGCCACTCACACGAGTCATGAGAGGCGAGCGCGCCACAGGCGCGCTCGTATTGGTCGAAGGGGATGGGGAACCTCCATGACTCACCGGATATCCCGGCGTGCCCGTGTGCTCGCGGCGGGCCTCGGCGCCGGGGTGATCGTGCCGTTCGCGGCCGCCGCCGCGCCGGCCGCCGCCGCGGCACCGCAGGTCAGCTGTACGTCGAGCAAGACGGGCCTGGCCGCCAAGCTGCAGAAGGACATCACCACGGCGCTCAAGGGCCGCGCCGGCACCGTCGCCGTCGGTCTCTACGACCGTTCGACGAAGACCACCTGCACCCTGCGGAGCAGCACGGCGTACGACTCCGCCAGCGTCGTCAAGGCCACCGTGCTGGCCACGCTGCTGTGGGACGCCAAGAAGCACAACCGGTATCTGACCACGCGTGAGCAGAGCCTCGCCACGGCCATGATCACCAAGTCGGACAACAACGCCACCAGCACGCTGTGGAAGCAGCTCGGTGTGACCAAGGTGAAAGGTTTCCTCGCCGCCGCCGGGATGACCCAGACCAAGCCGGGTGCCAACAACTACTGGGGTCTCACCCAGATCACCGTCCGGGACGAGCAGAAGCTGCTCGCGCTGCTCACCGCCAAGAATTCGGTGCTGAGCGACAACTCCCGCGCCTACGAGCTGAAGTTGATGGGCAAGGTCATCTCCTCGCAGCGCTGGGGCACCCCGGCCGGAGCGCCCTCCTCGGTCGCCGTGCACGTCAAGAACGGCTGGCTGTCGCGTGCCACGCACGGCTGGCGCGTGCACAGCATCGGCACGTTCAACGGCGCGGGCCACGACTACATGATCACCGTGCTGACGCAGGACAACAGCACCATGCAGTACGGCGTCAACACCATCCAGGCCGTCGCCAAGGCCATCCACAAGGACCTGGTGCCGACCCCCTCCACGACCAGCGCGAGCGTGCTGCGCTACGTGCCCACGACCAACCCCCAGGAAGCGATCCCGGCGGTGCCGTCCGCGGGCTGACGCTTCACGAGGCGGTCTCCCGCGCGTCACCCGGCCGTCCTACGGTGACCGGCATGCGCATGAGATCCGTACTCGCCACCGTCACCGCCGGCCTGGCGGCGGCCACCTGTGTGACCGCCGCCGCTCCGGCCGACGCCCACGGCGGAAAAGCCCCGGGCGTCCACGCCTGTTCGCCCGCCGTCTCGATCAAGAGCTACTCCGACGCGCTCGACAAGACGACGTACGACGGCACCTTCGTCGGCAACCTCTCCGCGCTCGCCGTCGACCGCGACGGCAGGATCGCCGCGCTCTCCGACCGGTCCTCGCTCTTCACCCTGGACCGCGAGACGCTGAAGCCGACGAGCGTCGTGAACCTCGTCGACGAGAAGGGCGCCCCGCTCGACTCCGAGGGCCTGGCCGTGGACGGCGACGGCACCCGTCTCGTCACCTCCGAGAGCGAGCCCTCCGTACGCCGCTACGAGCGCGACGGCACCCTCGTCGGGAGCCTCCCCGTACCGCACGCGCTCAAGGTCACTCCCGCGGGCCGCGCCACCTCCAACCTGACCTTCGAAGGGCTCACGCTCCTCCCCGGCGGCCACACCCTGCTCGCCGCCATGGAGGGGTCGCTGAGCGGTGACACCGCCGGCATCGTGCGCTTCCAGACCTGGGACCGCGCGACCCGGCAGGGTGACTTCCGGCTCTCCGCCCAGTACGGCTACCGCACCGACATCGGCCTCGGCGTCTCCGAGGCGCAGGCCACTCCCGACGGTCGCCTCCTCGTCCTGGAGCGCGGCTTCACCGCGGGCGTCGGCAACACCGTCCGCCTCTACCTCGCCGACCTCCGCCACGCCACGGACACCCGCCGTATCGACACCCTGACCGGCCAGGACGGTGTGCGGCTCGCCCGCAAGACGCTCCTCGCCGACCTCGTGAACTGTCCTTCACTGGGCGCCCAGGCCAAGCAGCCCCAGCCCAACCCCCTCCTCGACAACATCGAGGGCCTGACGATCACCGGCCGCACCCCGGACGGCCGTCTCCAGCTCTTGCTGGTCAGCGACGACAACCAGAACGCCGTCCAGACCACCCGCCTGTACTCCCTGAGCGCCCGCCTGCCACACACGGTGAACGGCTGATTATTGCGGAGGGATGAAATCCGCTTGTTTCAGCGTTGGTGTCTTCCGGCGGAGTGAGATCTACGGAAGGCACCGGCGTGGCATTCGAGCAAGGGGACAAGGGCGGCTGGGCGCAGCGGCTCGCCGGGTACGCGTGGCGGTACCCGAAGTACGTCCTGCTGGCGCTCGGCTCCTCGCTCGGCGGCATGGCGGTCCTGGCGGTCGTCCCGCTGATCACCAAGGTGATCATCGACGACGTCATCGGGAACCACAGCAAGTCCATGGCGCCCTGGGCGGGCGCGCTGATAGCCGCCGCCGTCCTCGTCTACGTCCTCACCTACATCCGCCGCTACTACGGCGGCCGCCTCGCCCTCGACGTCCAGCACGACCTGCGGACCGAGATGTACGGGACGATCACCCGGCTCGACGGACGACGCCAGGACGAGCTGTCCACCGGCCAGGTCGTCGGCCGCGCCACCAGCGACCTCCAGCTGATCCAGGGCCTGCTCTTCATGCTCCCGATGACCATCGGGAACGTGCTGCTCTTCCTGATCTCCCTCGGGATCATGGCCTCGCTCTCCCTGCCCCTCACCCTGGTCGCGCTCGCCGTCGCCCCCGCCCTCTGGGTCGTCGCCAAGCGCAGCCGCTCCAAGCTGCACCCCGCCACCTGGTACGCGCAGGCGCAGGCCGCCGCCGTGGCGGGTGTGGTCGACGGCGCCGTCAGCGGCGTACGCGTGGTGAAGGGCTTCGGGCAGGAGGAGCAGGAGACCGGGAAGCTCCGGGACGTCGGGCGGCGGCTCTTCGCGGGGCGGCTGCGGACCATCCGGCTCAACGCCAGGTACACCCCGGCCCTCCAGGCCGTGCCCGCCCTCGGCCAGGTCGCGATGCTCGCACTGGGCGGCTGGCTCGCCGTACGGGGACAGATCACGCTCGGCACCTTCGTCGCGTTCTCCTCGTACCTCTCCCAGCTCGTGGGACCCGTACGGATGCTCGCCGTGGTCCTCACCGTCGGGCAGCAGGCCCGCGCGGGCGCCGAGCGCGTCCTCGAGCTCATCGACACCGAGCCGTCGATCAAGGACGGCACCAAGACCCTCCCGGCCGACGCGCCCGCGACCGTCGAGTTCGACGACGTGTCCTTCGCCTACGCGGACGGGCGGCCGGTGCTCGACGGGCTGAGCTTCGAGATCCGCCCCGGCGAGACCCTCGCCGTGGTCGGCTCCTCCGGCTCCGGCAAGTCGACGGTCTCGCTCCTGATGCCCCGCTTCTACGACGTGACGCACGGCGCCGTCCTCATCGGCGGCCACGACGTGCGCGAGCTGACTCAGGAGTCGCTGCGCGCCGCGATCGGCCTGGTCCCCGAGGACTCCTTCCTCTTCTCCGACACCGTGCGCGCCAACATCGCCTACGGCCGCCCGGACGCCACCCAGGAGGAGATCGAGACCGCGGCCCGCGCCGCCCAGGCGGACCGTTTCATCGCCGAGCTGCCCGAGGGCTACGACACCACGGTGGGCGAGCACGGCCTCACCCTCTCCGGCGGCCAGCGCCAGCGCGTCGCCCTCGCCCGCGCCATCCTCACCGACCCCCGCCTGCTCGTCCTGGACGACGCCACCTCCGCCGTGGACGCCCGCGTCGAGCACGAGATCCACGAGGCCCTCAAGGGGGTCATGGAGGGGCGCACCACCCTCCTCATCGCCCACCGCCGCTCCACCCTCAACCTCGCCGACCGGATCGCCGTCCTCGACGGCGGCCGCCTCGCCGAGATCGGCACCCACGAGGAACTCCAGCAGCGCTCCCCGCTGTATCGCCGGCTCCTGACCGACCCGGACGAGCTGGGCGGCGTCTCGCCCGGCCACGTCCTGCCCGCTCTGCCCCAGGAGGACACCTCCGTACGGGACGAGCTGGACGCCGAGTTCGACGCCGAGCGCGGCGTCACTCCCCATCTGTGGACCGGCGACCGGGAGCCCAAGGACAACGCCCTGTCCGGCATGCCCGCCACGCCCGAACTCCTCACCCTGGTCGAGGCGCTGCCCCCGGCCACCGACACCCCCGGCATCGACGAGGCGCGTGCGGTCAGGCCCGAGGAGTCGTACGGGCTGCGCAGGCTGCTGCGCGGCTTCGGTCTCCCGCTGCTCGTCAGCCTGGGGCTCGTGGCCGTGGACGCGGGCATGAGCCTGCTGCTGCCGGTGCTGATCCGGCACGGCATCGACCAGGGCGTCACCCGGATGGCGATCGGCGCGGTGTGGGCCGCCGCCGCGCTGGCGCTGGTCACCGTGTTCGTCCAGTGGGCCGCGCAGATCGGCGAGACCCGGATGACGGGCCGGACCGGCGAGCGGGTCCTCTACTCCCTCCGTCTGAAGATCTTCGCGCAGCTCCAGCGCCTCGGGCTCGACTACTACGAGCGGGAGCTGACAGGCCGGATCATGACCCGGATGACGACGGACGTCGACGCGCTGTCGACGTTCCTCCAGACGGGCCTGGTCACCGCCTTCGTCTCGGTCGTCACCTTCTTCGGCATCATGGGCGCGCTGCTGGTGATCGACGTACAGCTCGCGCTGGTCGTCTTCATCACCCTTCCGCCGCTGGTCATCGGCACGTTCTTCTTCCGCCGTGCGAGCGTGAAGGCGTACGAACTCGCCCGCGAGCGGGTGTCGGCGGTCAACGCCGACCTCCAGGAGTCGGTCTCCGGACTGCTGATCCTGCAGGCGTTCCGGCGCGAGCGCTCGGGCGCGCAGCGGTTCGCGGAGGGCAGCGACAGCTACCGCAAGGCGCGCACCCGCGGCCAGTGGCTGATATCGATCTACTTCCCCTTCGTGCAGTTGCTGTCGTCCGTCGCGGCGGCGGCCGTGCTGATCGTGGGCGCGCACCGGGTGGACGCCGGCACCCTCACGACGGGCGCGCTGGTCGCCTACCTCCTCTACATCGACCTGTTCTTCGCGCCCGTGCAGCAGCTCTCGCAGGTCTTCGACGGCTACCAGCAGGCCACGGTCTCGCTGGGCCGCATCCAGGAACTGCTCCAGGAGCCGACCTCGACGAAGGCCGCCGACGAACCGCTGGAGGTCCTCTCCCTGCGGGGCGACATCGCCTTCGAGGACGTCGACTTCGCCTACGGCTCCGCCGCCGAGGCAGACGCAGAGGAGGCGCTCAGCGCCGTCTCGCTGAGCATCCCGGCCGGACAGACCGTCGCCTTCGTCGGCGAGACCGGCGCGGGCAAGTCGACGCTGGTGAAGCTGGTCGCCCGGTTCTACGACCCGACGGGCGGGCGGGTGACGGTCGACGGCACGGATCTGCGCTCGCTCGACCTGACCTCGTACCGGCACCGGCTCGGCGTCGTCCCCCAGGAGGCGTACCTCTTCCAGGGGACCGTCCGGGACGCCATCGCCTACGGGCGCCCCGACGCCACGGACGCCGAGGTGGAGGCCGCGGCCCGCGCGGTCGGCGCCCACGACATGATCGCCACGCTCGACGGCGGCTATCTCCACGAGGTCGCCGAGCGCGGTCGCAACCTCTCCGCCGGCCAGCGCCAGCTGATCGCCCTGGCCCGCGCCGAACTCGTGGACCCGGACGTGCTGCTCCTCGACGAGGCGACGGCGGCGCTGGACCTGG
This sequence comes from Streptomyces sp. GbtcB7, assembly GCF_019091445.1. NCBI lineage: Bacteria > Bacillati > Actinomycetota > Actinomycetes > Kitasatosporales > Streptomycetaceae > Streptomyces > Streptomyces sp. GbtcB7. The sequence continues at coordinate 206,770 of NZ_JAGXJM010000004.1, read as the reverse complement.
CGACGGAGGCCCTGGTCAACCAGGCCACCGACCGCCTCGCCGGCCGCCGTACGACCCTCGTCGTCGCCCACCGTCTGACGACGGCCGCCCGTGCCGACCGGGTCGTGGTCATGGACCACGGCCGCGTCGCCGAGGACGGCACCCACGACGAACTCCTCCAACGGGGCGGCCACTACGCGGAGTTGTGGAGGACGTTCGTCGGAGCCCCGGAGGAGGAAGAGCCGGTTCCCTCATCGGCCTGAATTCAGCTCTTCGCCTTGATGTCGGAGATCTTCTTCGTGGCCAGGTCCGACTGCACGGTCAGATAGGTGTACGTGGGGTGCTGGGCGGAGCCCCAGGTGAGGCGCACCGTCGACCAGGTGTGGCCCGCGCCGCTGTCTCCCGCCGTCACCTTCCACGCCCGCGGCACGTCCTGCGCGCGCAGCACCCCGTCGGCGTGCTCGCGGCTCTCCCACTTGGCCAGGCGGGTGCGGAGATCCTTGGTCAGGTAGAAGGTGCGCAGCTGGGAGCCGAGGTGACCGCTTCCCTCCTCGGTGACCGCGTCGATGTAGGCGCCGTAGAAGTTCGCCACCCGGTCGTAGGCGGGACCGTTGGCGCCGCTGCGGGCGGGCGGGGGAGCGCTGGAGCCGGCGAACGCGGGCACGGAGGCACCCGCCGTGGCGAGGAGCGCCGCGGCGACGAGCGCGCCGACGGCCGTACGTGAACGTGACGTGCGGGACATGGATGAGTACCTTTCGTTCGGTTTTCTGACCGGTTGGACCCCGAACAAAGGGGTGTGGTTGCCCCAAACGCGGAAGAAAACCTCTCTCGGGTGAAGGCAACCATCCGATGTACGTCCTGCGTCCGTACACCAGTACGCTGAATGGCCGGGGGAGGACGACAGTGGACCGTGGTGGTGCGATACGCCGGCGCCTGGCGCTGGGGCTTGCGGTGTTGACCGCAGCGGGGCTGATGGCGTTGATGAGTCCGGGCAGCGCGCAGGCCGCCGACTCTTACTGCTCGGGGCGCAAGGTCAGAACGCTCAGTTTCTCGACCGGCTCCGTCCAGATCTACAAGCGCGACGGCTATGTCTGCGCGATGACCGTCCCGAAGAATCAGCAGTCCCGCAAACGGACGATGTCCGTCAGCGTGCAGGCGCGCGGCAGCCGACCCGTGGTCGACCGGGGCAACTTCTCGCATCACGCCGGCCCGGTGACCGTCCACGCGGGCCACCGCTGCGTCCGCGTCGAGGGCTCGGTCGGCTCGGGCTCGGTGAGCTCGAACTGGATCCTCTGCTGAACCAGCCGAGTGCTGAACCGGTCGAGTGCTTAACCGGCCGAGTGCCGAGTCGGCCGAGACACCGCCTTCCCATAGGGTTTTCCCCATCTCCCCTGGTGCGCCTGTGAGTTGCTCCGATAGCTTCCAGCGCACATCCGTTTCACAGGGGAGTGTGCATGCGCAAGGCGCTCAGATGGCTGCTGGCGCTCACGGTGCTCATAGGCACGTTGAGCACGGCCGGGGCGGCCACCGCCGCCCAGCCGGAGGCCGCACCAGGCACCACAAGCACGGACACCGACATCAAGGACCGGCTGCTCGCGATACCGGGCATGAGCCTGATCCAGGAGAAGCCGTACACCGGCTACCGCTTCTTCGTTCTGAACTACACCCAGCCGATCGACCACCGGCACCCGTCCAAGGGCACGTTCCAGCAGCGGATCACCGTGCTGCACAAGGACGTCTCCCGCCCGACGGTCTTCTACACCGGCGGCTACAACGTCTCCACGAACCCCGGCCGCCGTGAGCCCACCCAGATCGTGGACGGCAACCAGGTCTCGATGGAGTACCGCTTCTTCACCCCGTCCCGGCCCGATCCGGCCGACTGGTCGAAGCTCGACATCTGGCAGGCGGCGAGCGACCAGCACCGCATCTTCGAGGCGCTCAAGCCGATCTACCGCCAGAAGTGGCTCTCCACGGGCGGCTCGAAGGGCGGCATGACCGCCACGTACTACGAGCGCTTCTACCCGCGCGACATGGACGGCGTCGTCGCCTACGTCGCCCCCAACGACGTGGTGAACAACGAGGACTCGGCGTACGACCGCTTCTTCGAGAACGTCGGCACCAAGGAGTGCCGCGACAAGCTGAACGCCGTGCAGCGCGAGGCGCTGGTGCGGCGCGAACCGCTGGAGAAGAAGTACGAGGCGTACGCCGCCGACAACGGCTACACCTTCACCACCATCGGAAGCCTCGACAAGGCGTACGAGGCGGTCGTCCTCGACTACGTGTGGGGCTTCTGGCAGTACAGCCTGCTCTCGGACTGCGCCTCGATCCCGGCCGACGCGGCCCACGCCACCGACGACGCGATCTGGGACTCCGTCGACACCATCTCCGGCTTCTCGGCCTACGCCGACCAGGGCCTGGAGACGTACACGCCGTACTACTACCAGGCGGGTACGCAGCTCGGCGCGCCCACGATCCACTTCCCGACCATCGAGAAGAAGTACATCCGCTACGGCTACCAGCCGCCGCGGAACTTCGTGCCGCGCTCGATCCCGATGAGGTTCCAGCCGTGGGCCATGGCGGACGTGGACTCCTGGGTCCGCCACCACGCCGACCACATGCTCTTCGTCTACGGCCAGAACGACCCCTGGGGTGCGGAGCGCTTCCGCCTCGGCAAGGGCGCGCGTGACTCGTACGTCTTCACCGCCCCCGGTCTGAACCACGGTGCCAACGTCGCCGGGCTCGTCCCCGACGAGAAGGCACTCGCGACGGCCCGCATCCTGGAGTGGGCGGGTGTCGCCTCGGCGACGGTCCAGGAGAACCCGTCGGCGGCCAGGCCGCTCGCGAAGTTCGACGCGAAGCTGGACCAGCGCGACATCGAGCGCGAGCCCGCGCTGCGACCGTAACCCGGTTCACCGGCTGCAACCCGGTCCACCGGCTGCGTCCGCCCCTCGGCTACACGGGGCGGGCGCAGCCCACCGGTCTGCTGCCGCCCAGTTGGACGTAGAGGGCCGTGGACGACGGGCACTCGGCGCGGTCGACGACCGCCGAGGTCACCTTGTAGTCCGGGGGCTTCTTGCCCTTGCCGTCGCACGCGGTCTCCCGCACCTGCCCGTCACCGGAGTTGTAGACGCAGTCGCCGACGATGGTGCGGGGCCCGCCGCCTCCGCCCGGATCGCCGGGGTGCGGGGCCTCCAGCTTGCGCATGCAGGCGTAACCCTGGGGGACCACCCCGTCGCCGTTCTCGTCGGAAGCGGGCCGGGTCTCGCTGATGTGCAGCACGAAGTCCGTGGTCGCGGGGCACAGCGGCCCGTCGGCCACCTTGCCGTCGTAACGGGCGATCACCCGCGCGGCGGCCCGTTCGCTGCTGCAGGGCACCTCGGTGAAGCTGGTCGTCCCGAAGGAACTGCACTCGTCGACCGCGAGGAACACCGCCCCGTAGCCCGAGGGTTGCGTCGACGTCGTCCCCGCGCCGGGCTCGGCGCTCCCCGAGTCCGACCAGCGGTCGCACCCCGCGAGCGCGACGAGGACCAGCAGCAGCGCGCACACCACCCCAACGGAACGCCGACCCGACGAGCTGGCTCGCATGGCTTCCCCCCGATACCCCCGTCCAGCGTGACCCGTCGCGACGGGCACACGCCAGACATCCGGGGTGCTTTGCGCCCTTTGGGGGTGGTGCGCCGGGTGTGCGGCGTAGGGCCTGTACGTCAAACCCCCACCCGGGGCGGTACGTCAGCCCTTACCGGACCTAGTACGTCAATCCGTACCCGATCGGATACAGCGCCTCCGTCGGGTCGTCCGCCCGCTGCACCTCCACCGGCAGCCTCCCGCGGGGCCTCGCGCTGCCCGCGATCACGCGGGCGGCGGCGCGCAGTTCGACGTCCGTCCAGGAGTAGGTCGCCAAGTAAGCGCGCACATCAGGGAGTTGAGCCACATCGTACGGGTTGCGGATCGCGATCGCGACCACCGGGACGCCGGTGGCGACGAGCCGCTCGACGAGGGTCTTCTGCGACCCGGTCGCCGTCACGTTGTACGTGCCGACGACGACCGCGTCCACGCCCCCGGCCGCCACCACCGCGTTGTCGATGCTCGCCGCGGAGGGTGCCGTTCCGGTGGACAGTGCCGTCGCCGTGAACCCCAGCTCGGTGAGGGCGGTCGCGAGGACGGTCGTGGGCGGTCCGTCGGTACCGGACGGCGAGGCGGGATCGGCGCCGACGACGAGGACGCGCGGGGTGCTCCGGCGCGAGAGCGGGAGCAGGCGCTCCTCGTTGACCAGCAGCGTCGTCGTGCGCTCGGCGATCCGGTCGGCCGCCCTGCGGTGCGCGGCGGTGCCGACCGTGTGGTTGACGCCGGAGTCGCTGACGTACGGATTCTCCAGCAGGCCCAGCTTGGCCTTGAGGCGCAGGACGCGCAGGACGGACTCGTCGAGCCGGGCCTCGGTGAGCTCGCCGCCGTGCACGGCGTCCAGGACCGCGTTCCAGGCCACGTGGATGGACGGCGGATTGAGGAGCTGGTCGACACCGGCCTTGAGCGCCAGTACGGGGACGCGGTCGTCGCCGTACTTCGTCCGGACGCCCTCCATGCCGAGCGAGTCGGTCACCACGAGCCCGTCGTAGCCGAGTTCCTCGCGCAGGATGCCGGTGAGGATCGGGTGGGAGAGCGTCGCGGGGTCCCCGGACGGGTCGAGCGCCGGGACCATGATGTGGGCGGTCATGACCGAGTCGATGCCGGCGCGGACGGCGGCCCGGAAGGGCACGGCGTCGAGGGACGACCACAGCTCGCGGCTGTGCGTGATGACGGGGAAGCCGAAGTGGCTGTCGACGGCGGTGTCCCCGTGCCCCGGGAAGTGCTTCGCCGTGGCCGCGACCCCGACGCTCTGATAGCCCTTCACCTCGGCCGTCACCAGCCCGGCCACGGCGTCCGGATCGGCGCCGAAGGAGCGTACGCCGATGACCGGGTTGGCCGGGTTGACGTTCACGTCGGCGACCGGCGAGTAGTCCTGTCGGATGCCGAGGGCGCGCAGCTCGGCGCCGCCGAGGCGCCCGATCGTACGGGCGTCCTCCCGCGAGCCGCCCGCGCCCAGTGCCATCGCGCCCGGGAACAGCGTCGCGGGCTTGCCCACCCGAGCCACCGCTCCGTACTCCTGGTCGGTGGAGATGAGGACGGGCAGCCCGCGCGGCTGGTCGAGGGAGACCTTCTGGATGCCGTTCGAGAGGGCGGCGATCTGGTGCGGGTCACGGGTGTTGTGCGCCCAGGTGAAGTAGATGATCCCGCCGACGCGGTACCTGGCGATCAGCTCGGCGGCCGTCCTGACGCCGAGCTCCTCGAGGTTGGTGTCGATGTCGGCCTGGTCGGGCGCGGTGGCCGAGTGCCCGTACACCCGCATCACGAAGAGCTGGCCGACCTTCTCCTCCAGCGTCATACGGGAGACGAGCGCCCGGAGTGACGATTCGTCAGGTCTCTCCTCGGCCGCCCGGACGGAGGTGGTGCTCAAGGTCAGGGCCGCGGTGGTCCCGGCGGTGGCGGCGAGAACGGTACGTCTGGACGGTCTGGAAGAACTCGATGGCCCCACGTGCGCTCCTCCCTCATGAAGGAAACTTCCGAGGAGTCACGAATATCCGGGAAGTTTCTTCCAGTCAAGGGTGTGCACAGTATCCCGAGGAGGGGCCGTCACCGGCGCAGTTGGAGGGGGGCGCGCCGGTGACGGCGTGCTGCCGGCCGCAGGCGGCGGAGAGGGTGGTCAGCGTTCGCAGCCAGCAGCGAGGCCGACACCGCTCTGCGGAGACTCATCCGGCAGTATGCGGATTGGACGAACCGGTGCGGGTCGGGGTTCCCCGGTTTTCGCCGGTTCGGGGAATTGGTGCGGGTGGGGCGAATGGGTGGGACGGTTCGACACCGGGCTCGCACGGACAGGTCCATTTGGCGGACGTTCCCGCGCCGGACCGGGTCGGGCAGCGAGCATGAGGACATGGCCGTCGTCGACATCCCCGGTTCCAAGTCCATCACCGCGCGTGCGCTCTTCCTCGCGGCGGCGGCCGACGGGGTCACGACCCTCGTGCGGCCGCTCCGGTCGGACGACACGGAAGGCTTCACGGAGGGCCTGACCCGGCTCGGCTACCGCGTCGGCCGCACCCCGCACGCCTGGCAGATCGACGGCCGCCCTCAGGGCCCGGCGGCCACCGACGCCGACGTGTACTGCCGCGACGGCGCGACCACCGCCCGCTTCCTGCCGACCCTCGCCGCCGCCGGACACGGCACCTACCGCTTCGACGCCTCCCCGCAGATGCGCCGCCGCCCGCTGCTCCCGCTCACCCGCGCCCTGCGCGACCTCGGCGTCGACCTGCGGCATGACGAGGCGGAGGGCCACCATCCGCTGCGGATCGCGGCGGCCGGCGTGGAGGGCGGTGACGTGACGCTCGACGCGGGCCAGTCCTCGCAGTACCTGACCGCCCTCCTGCTGCTCGGCCCGCTGACCCGGAGGGGCCTGCGCATCACCGTCACGGACCTGGTCTCGGCGCCGTACGTCGAGATCACGCTCGCGATGATGCGGACGTTCGGCGCGTCCGTGCGCCGGGAGGGCGAGGTGTTCGTGGTCTCGCCCGGCGGCTACCGCGCCACCACCTACGCCGTCGAGCCCGACGCCTCCACCGCGAGCTACTTCTTCGCCGCGGCCGCCCTGACCGGGCGCGAGGTGACGGTCCCCGGCCTGGGCACCGGGGCGCTCCAGGGCGACCTGGGCTTCGTCGACGTACTGCGGCGGATGGGGGCGCGGGTGGAGGTCGGCTCCGGCGGGACGACGGTCGCGGGCACCGGCGAACTGCGCGGCCTCACGGTCAACATGCGGGACATCTCCGACACCATGCCGACGCTGGCCGCGATCGCGCCCTTCGCCTCGGGCCCGGTCCGCATCGAGGACGTCGCCAACACCCGCGTGAAGGAGTGCGACCGCCTGGACGCCTGCGCGGAGAACCTCCGGCGGTTGGGCGTACGGGTGGAGACCGGGGCCGACTGGATCGAGATCCACCCCGGTACGGAGCCCGTTCCGGGCGCGGAGATCAAGACGTACGGTGACCACCGCATCGTCATGTCCTTCGCGGTGACCGGACTCCGCGCGCCGGGCGGCGTCTCGTTCGACGACCCCGGCTGCGTACGGAAGACGTTCCCCGCCTTCCACGAGACCTTCGCCGCCTGGGCCGGCCCGCTGGGGTGATCAGCGAGGGGTGATCAGTGGGGGATGTCGTCGATCAGTTCGCGGGCGCCCTGGCGCAACAGGGCGACGGCGACCGACGTGCCGAGCGTCGCGGCGTCGAGGCGGCCCGCCCACTCGTGGGCGTTCAGTACGGTCTTGCCGTCCGGGGTGAACACGCAGGCACGCAGGGACAGTTCGCCACTGCGGTCGGCCTTCGCGAAACCGGCGATCGGTGAGTTGCAGTGGCCCTGGAGGACGTGCAGGAACATCCGCTCCGCCGTGGCCTCGCGGTGCGTGTTCGGGTCACCGAGGTCGCTGATCGTCTCGATCACGTCGGTGTCGCCCTCCCGGCACTGGAGGGCGAGGATGCCCGCCCCGATCGGCGGCATCATCGTCTCGGGCGACAGGATCTCCGTGATCACGTCCGCCCGGCCGATCCGCTCCAGCCCCGACACCGCCAGCAGCAGCGCGTCCGCCTCACCCGCCGCCAGCTTCTCCAGTCGCCGGTTGGCGTTCCCCCGGAACGGCACGCACTCCAAGTGCGGATGCGAGGCGGCCAGCTGAGCGCCCCGCCGTACCGACGAGGTGCCGATCCGCGTCCCCTGCGGCAGCTCGTCCAGCGTGAGCCCGCCCGGGTGCACGAGGGCGTCCCGGATGTCGTCCCGCGCCAGGAACGCGGCGAACATCGTCCCCGCCGGGAGGGGACGGTCCGCGGGGATGTCCTTGACGCAGTGCACCGCGAGATCGGCCTCACCGGCCAGCAGCGCCGCGTCGACCTCCTTGGTGAACGCGCCCTTCCCCTCGACCTTGGCCAGGTCGCCCATCCACTTGTCACCGGTCGTCTTCACGGGCACGACCTCGGTACGGATGTGCGGATGGAGCGCGCCCAACTCGGCACGGACGCGCTCCACTTGGGCCAGGGCCATGGGCGAGTCGCGGGAGACGATACGGATCAGTTCCGGTGCCGACATGCGCTCCACGATAGCCCGTCGGCGAGGGGCGGCGGGCCGCGGGACGCCCGCCCGGGCGTGTGCGCGCGTCGCCGGAACCGGTCCTAGGCGGAGTCGTTCAGCAGGCGCCCGAGGTGCTCCCGACCCGGTCCCAGCAGCTCAGGCAGCGGCGCGGCCTCCTCGTACCACCGCTTCTCGTACTCCCAGCACAGCCAGCCGTCCCAGCCCTCCCGGGAGAGGAGTTCCACACAGTCGGCGAGGGGCAGGACGCCCGCGCCGAGGGGGAGCGGGGTGGTGTCCTCGGCGGAGGCGATGTCCTTGACCTGGAGGTAGCCGAGGTAGGTGCACAGGGCCGCGTAGGTCTCCGCCGGCTCCTCGCCGCCGAGCCAGGTGTGCATGACGTCCCACAGCGAGCCCACGTGGTGGTGGCCGACCAGGCCCAGGATCCTGATCGCGTCCGCGCCGGTGCGGTGCGAGTCATGGGTCTCCAGCAGGATCCGTACGCCCAGGTCGGCGGCGTACTCCGCGGCCGTGCCGAGCCGCCGAGCCGCCGTCGCGTCCGCATCCTCGACACTCTGCTCGGGACTCGCGCCCGGGAAGACGCGTACGAACGGGGCGCCCAGGTCGTGGGCGAGGTCGAGGAGCTCCTTGATCTCGGCGACGACGGTGTCGTCGTCGCCCGGCGCCGCCACCCGCGCGTAGCCCGCCACGCCCAGGATCTCGATGCCGCCCGCCTTGAACTCGGCGACCACCTCGGCCCGCTCGGCCGCCCCGATCCCGGGGTGCACCGGCTCCTCGGGATGCGCGCGCAGCTCCACGCCGTGGTAGCCGTGCGCGGCGGCGAGTCGTACGACGTCGGGGATGGGGAGCCCGGGTACGCCGAGCGTGGAGAAGGCCAGCTTCATGTGCATGGACCCTACTCGCGTGCCGATGTCGGCCGTTGTCGATCAAAGGAGAGTCGACAGGAAAATCGGTGGCGGGTGGTTCGGGAGGTCCTTTTCCACAAGCACTACGACGTGCCCTTTGTGTCGCTAAGATGCCGAAATCACCGGCGTGCGGGGGGGAAGCATGCGACTTGACATCGAAGTGCTCGAAGACGACGGGAGACAGCTTCGCGCACTGCAGCGCTGGCTGATGCGGGATCCGGACACGGCGGGGGCGAGCCCTTCCCTGCGGGACCGTCAGGAACGACCGGGCACCATGGGCGGCGGCCTGGAACTGATCAACGTGGTGCTCAGCAACGCCGTGGGCCTCGGCGGACTGCTCCTCGCCGTCGCCAACTGGCGTCAGTCGCGGGGGAACGGGCCCGAGGTACGGGTGGAGCACCGGGGTGTCACCGTGACCGTGAGCGGAGCCGACCCGCGGCACATCGAGCGGTTGGTACGGCAGCTCACCGGGCCGGACTCCGGGGCCGACGACGGAACGCCGGATGCCGTGACGCCGGATGCCGTCACGCCAGCCCCTGGCATGCCCGACCGAGGCATGCTCGACCGACCCCGGACATGACCGAGACCACGACCGGGATCACGACCGACACATGACCGAACTCTCCAATCCGGCCCGCAGTCGGGCCCTGCTGATCGGTGCCCACTCCTTCACCGACCCGGATCTCGAACCGCTGCCCGCGGTCGCGCGCAACCTCGACCGGCTCGCCGAACTGTTGCGTGACTTCCTGGCGGGAGGTGATGGCATCTTGGCGACCGACAAGGCCGACCTGGCCGACGGCGACATCTGCACCGTCGGCGGTGCCTTCCCCGATGCGGTCGACTCGGCCGGGACCTTCATCAAGGACTACAAGAAGGCTGGCTACAAGACCCCTTACGGCCCGTTCGGCGGCTATGCCTATGACGCGACCCTGGCCCTGATCCACGCCTTCAAGTCAGTCCACGTCAGCCCCCTCGGCACGACTGTGCCCTCGACCAAACGCGAGAGCCTGCGAGCGGTGGTGGGAGACGTCGACTTCGACGGGGCGATGGGAAAGGTCCGCTTCGACGCGAACGGCGATGTCCTGTCCCCGGTGGTGACCGTCTACCGGATGAGTGGCGGCTCCTGGAAGGCGGTGAAAGCGTGACCTGTCACTCCTGAGCGCCGTGCAGATCCAACCGCCAGTCCTGGCCCAGCAGGTCCGCTCCGAACGAGCGGTGCGGTTTCTCGGCGACGAGGACGAAACCGTGGCGTTGGTAGATGCGGCGGGCGGCGGAGAGCACGTCGTTGGTCCACAGGACCAGGTCCCGGTAGCCGCCGTCCCGCGCGAAGTCGATGACGGCCTCGACCAGCCGGTCGCCGATGCGCAGCCCGCGCGCGTCGGGCTCGACGAGGAGGAGCCGGAGGCGGGCGGTCCCGGGCGCGTCGTCGCGCACGCACATCACGCAGCCCACCGGCCGGCCGTCCAGCTCGGCGATCCACACCCGCTCCAGGTGCGGATCGTGGTCCTCGGCGAAGTCCGCCACGATCCGGGCGACCAGGCCCTCGTAGTCGGCGTTCCAGCCGTACTCGGCGGCGTACAGCGCGGCGTTGCGCTGCACGATCCAGCCGAGGTCGCCGGGCCCGGGGTCGCGCAGGACGACGTCCTCGCTGCGTGGTGGGCGCCCGGAGGAGAGCAGCGTGCGCACGGTCCGCATCGCCTCGGCGAGCCGGGGGCGGTCGTCGGCCGGCACGGTCGCCAGCAGCGCCCCCACCGATTCCCGTGAGCGCTCGTCCAGCAGGGCCGCCGTGTCCCTGCCCTGTGTCGTGAGCGTGATACGGCGCCGCCGCGGGTCCCGCTCCGAGGGCGTCCGCTCGATCAGGCCGTCCTGCTCGAACTTGTTCAGGATGCGGCTCAGGTAACCGGCGTCCAGGGACAGTTCGCCGCGGAGGTCGGCGGCGTCGGTGCGGGGGGAGTGGGCGAGCTCGTACAGCACACGGGACTCGGTGAGGGTGTAGGGGGCGTAGAGGTGGCGGCCGTAGTCGAGGGCCCCGATGACGTTCGTGTAGAAGCGGTTGAAGGAGCGGATGTCCTGGACGGTCATGATCACTCAACCCCGGATGATCGGCTCGGCCGGTTCGGCTCTGGCTTTCTGGCTGGCTCTGGATAGTTGACTCAGTCAGAGGTAGTTGTCGAGCCTACGACTTCGGCCAAGCCTGGGCAACGGTCGGGCAACTCCCCGGCGTCCCCGGCGGGTACGCCGGACGAGTTCGTCCAGGGGCTGCCCATCGGAGGCGTTCGACCACACCTCGGCGCTGCAGTGGTCGCGACCCTTCCGAAGCCGACGCATCGCGGGCCCCGGTGGGTGGGTGGGTCGGGGCCGTGGCGGTGCGTCGAGCCCGTCGCCGCCGGATCAGACGTGGACCGGGCAAGCGAGCCGCTGCTCGATCCGAACGTAAGCGACGCGCTTGCGACGCACCGCCACGGCCCCTTCCGTGTGTCCCCGGCTGCGGGTGAGTGGGCATGGGGGTGGGGGCAGGGGCGCAGCCCCGCCCCCACCCAGGGGCGCGGGGAACTGCGCGCCAAGCCCCCACCGGCCTGCAGCCGAGAGCCCACCCGGGGGTCTGGGGGGGCGGAGCCCCCAGGTACTGATGGGACGGGTAGGGGCGGAGGGGGCGAAAACCCCACGTTCAGACTCGCGGCACCCCCGTGGACCCCCGCACCATCAACTCCCCCCGCACCGTCGCGATCCCGCCCGGCGGCGGCTCCTCGCGGCCCATCGCGATACGCCCGGCCCGAGCCCCCGCCTCCGAGAGGGGCAACCGCACCGTCGTGAGCGCGGGGACGGCGTCGATGCTGAAGGGAAGGTCGTCGAAGCCGACGACGGACACGTCGTCGGGGATACGCAGGCCCGCCTCACGCAGCGCGGCACACGCGCCGAGCGCGACGGTGTCGTTGGCGGCGACGACAGCCGTCAACGACGGGTCACGGCGCAGGAGTTCGAGGGTCGCCTCGTAGCCGGCGCGACGGTCGTAGCGTCCGTGCACCGTGCGGCGCGGATCGTCCTCGATGTCGTGCGCGGCGAGCGCGGCGCGGTGCCCCTCGAGGCGGTGCCGGGTCGTCGTCCGCTCCTCCGGGCCCGCGATGTAGCCGAGCCTGCGGTGGCCGAGCCCTATCAGATGCTCGGTGAGCTGTTGTCCGCCGCCCCGGTTGTCGAAGGTGAGCGCGATCGCCTCGGGGGCGTCGGGCGCGGGCGGCCGTCCGCACAGGACCACCTGGGTCCCCGCGTCCCCGAGTTTGCGCAGCTTCGCCGCGACCGCCGCCGCGTGCGGCGCGTCCTCGACGGCGCCGCCCGTCAGGACGACCGCGGCGGCGCGCTGGCGCTGAAGGAGCGTGAGGTAGGTCAGCTCGCGCTCCGGGGAGCCGCCGGTGTTGCACACGACCCCGAGCCGTTCGCCGCCCGCACGTCCCCCCGGTCCGCCGATCTCCGACTGGATCGCGGCCGCCATGATTCCGAAGAAGGGGTCGGCGATGTCGTTCACCAGGATGCCGACCAGGTCGGAGGTGGCGGCGGCCAGCGAACTCGCGGGTCCGTTCAGTACGTAGTCCAGGTCGTCCACCGCGCGCAGCACCCGCTCGCGCGTGGACGCCGCGACGGGATAGTTCCCGTTCAGCACCCGGGACACGGTCGCGGGCGAGACCTGCGCACGCGCCGCCACGTCCGCCAGGGTCACGGTCATCTCGTCGTCCTCCGGTCACGCATCTCGTAGCACCTCATCGTGCTTCTCGTGCTCGCTGTGCTCTTTGGCCTGCCGTACCCGTCGTACCCGGCGTACCTGTCGTGCTCGTATTGCTCGTAGTGCTCCATCCGACCGTGCCACGCCCCCTACGTCCAGCCGTCCGGACGGTCGAACATCTCGTCGTCCGTATGGTCTTGTCCAATCGGCTCGACAGAGGCTAACTTCTTCTTGTGTAGAAAGCGCTTGCTGTCACGTTCACCAGTGGGGCGTACGCGGCGCGGAACCCGCGTACGAAGGGAATCACGTGACACGCAAGACGGTGCGAATCGCCATGAACGGCGTGACGGGGCGCATGGGCTACCGCCAGCACCTCGTCCGCTCGATTCTCGCCCTGCGCGACCAGGGCGGCCTCGACCTCGGCGACGGCACGGTGCTGTGGCCCGAGCCGGTCCTCCTCGGCCGCCGCGAGCACGCGCTGAAGGCGCTCGCCGAGCAGCACGGCCTGGAGCACTGGTCGACGGACGTGGACGAGGTCCTCGCCGACCCGACCGTGGACATCTACTTCGACGCCCAGGTGACCTCCGCCCGCGAGGAGGCCATCAAGAAGGCCATCGCGGCGGGCAAGCACATCTACACCGAGAAGCCCACCGCCACCGGCCTCGACGGCGCCCTGGAGCTGGCCCGCCTCGCCCACGAGAAGGGCATCAAGCACGGGGTCGTGCAGGACAAGCTCTTCCTCCCGGGGCTGCTGAAACTCAAGCGGCTCATCGACGGGGGCTTCTTCGGGCGGATCCTGTCCATCCGCGGGGAGTTCGGGTACTGGGTCTTCGAGGGCGACTGGCAGAGCGCCCAGCGGCCCTCCTGGAACTATCGCGCGGAGGACGGCGGCGGCATCGTCGTCGACATGTTCCCGCACTGGGAGTACGTGCTCCACGAGCTGTTCGGCCGGGTCACCTCCGTCCAGGCGCTCACCGCCACCCACATCCCGCAGCGCTGGGACGAGCAGGACAAGCCGTACGACGCCACGGCCGACGACGCCGCGTACGGCGTCTTCGAGCTGGAGGGCGGCGCCATCGCCCAGATCAACTCCTCCTGGGCGGTGCGCGTCAACCGCGACGAACTCGTCGAGTTCCAGGTCGACGGGACGGAGGGGTCGGCCGTCGCCGGTCTGCGCAACTGCCGCGTCCAGCACCGGTCCGCCACCCCCAAGCCGGTCTGGAACCCCGACATCCCGGCCACCTACTCCTTCCGTGACCAGTGGCAGGAGATCCCCGACAACGCCGAGTTCGACAACGGCTTCAAGGCGCAGTGGGAGCTGTTCCTGCGGCATGTGTACGCCGACGCCCCCTACCACTGGGACCTCCTCGCCGGCGCCCGCGGCGTCCAGCTCGCCGAACTGGGGCTGAAGTCCTCGGCCGAGGGCCGCCGTCTCGACGTGCCGGAGATCTCGCTGTGACCCTTCGACTGCCGGACACGAACGGCGCGTTGAGGGCCTATGAGCCGCGTGCCGTCCCGCTCGCCCTCACCACCGGCGCGCCCTTCACCTCCCGTACGGTCTTCTCGGCCGCGCACGTGGTCGCCGACCCGTTCGCGGACGTCTCGCCCGACTCGGCCGCCGCCGTCGACTGGGACGCCACCCTCGCCTTCCGCCGCCACCTGTGGTCCCACGGGCTCGGCGTCGCCGAGGCGATGGACACCGCGCAGCGCGGGATGGGCCTGGACTGGGCGGGCGCGGCGGAACTCATCCGCCGGTCCGCGGCGGAGGCGAAGGCGGTCGGGGGCCGTATCGCGTGCGGTGTCGGCACCGATCAGCTCACCGGTCCGGCATCCCTGGAGGAGGTGCGGACGGCGTACGAGGAGCAGCTCGCCCTCGTCGAGGAGTCGGGGGCGCAGGCCATCCTCATGGCCTCCCGGGCGCTGGCGGCGACCGCGAAGGGGCCCGAGGACTACCTGGAGGTCTATGGGCATCTGCTCCGCCAGGCGGCCGAGCCCGTGGTCCTGCACTGGCTCGGCCCCATGTTCGACCCCGCCCTGGAGGGCTACTGGGGGTCGGGCGACCTGGACGCGGCCACGGACGTGTTCCTGGAGGTCATCGCCGCCCACCCGGACAAGGTCGACGGCATCAAGGTCTCCCTCCTCGACGCCCAGCGCGAGGTCGACCTGCGCTGCCGCCTGCCGCAGGGCGTCCGCTGCTACACGGGCGACGACTTCAACTACCCCGAGCTGATCGCGGGCGACGAGCAGGGCTTCAGCCACGCCCTGCTCGGCATCTTCGATCCGCTGGGTCCGCTCGCGGCGGAGGCGGTACGGGTGCTCGACACCGGTGACGTGAAGGGCTTCCGTGAGCTTCTCGACCCCACCGTCGAGCTCTCCCGCCATCTCTTCGAGGCTCCGACCCGGTTCTACAAGACGGGCGTTGTCCTGCTGGCGTGGCTGGCCGGGCACCAGGAACACTTCACCATGGTCGGCGGGCTCCAGTCGGCCCGCTCGCTGCCGCACTTCGCGCGGGCGTACGAGCTGGCGGACACCCTGGGCCTGTTCCCGAACCCGGAGCTCGCCGAGGCCCGGATGAAGACCCTGCTGGCTCTGTACGGAGTGACCTCATGAGCCGTCTCGCCCGTTTCTCCATCAACCAGATGACGGTCAAGCAGCTGTCGATGCCCGAACTGGTCGAGTCCTGCCTCGAGCTGGGGATCCCGGGCGTCGGACTCTGGCGTGAACCCGTCCAGTCGTACGGCCTGGACGCCACCGCCAAACTCGTCCGCGACGCCGGTCTGGCCGTCACCACGCTCTGCCGTGGCGGCTTCTTCACGGCGATCGACCCGCAGGAGCGGGCCCGCGCCCTGGACGACAACCGTGCGGCCGTCGACGAGGCCGCGACCCTCGGCACCGACACCCTGGTTCTGGTCTCCGGGGGGCTGCCGGCCGGCTCGAAGGACCTGCACGGCGCGCGGGAGCGGATCGCCGACGCGCTGGGGGAGCTGGGCCCGTACGCCGCCGAGCGGGGCGTGCGGCTGGCCATCGAGCCCCTCCACCCCATGTACGCCGCGGACCGTTGTGTGGTGTCCACCCTCGCCCAGGCCCTGGACCTCGCGGAACGCTTCCCGGCGGACCAGGTGGGCGTCACCGTCGACACGTACCACATCTGGTGGGACGACACGGCTCCCGCCCAGATCGCCCGGGCGGGCGCCGGCGGCCGTATCCACACCTTCCAGCTCGCCGACTGGACGACTCCGCTGCCCGAGGGCGTCCTCAACGGCCGCGGTCAGATCGGCGACGGTTCGATCGACATGCGGGAGTGGCGGGGGTACGTCGAGGCGGCGGGATATTCCGGGCCGATCGAGGTCGAGCTGTTCAACGACGGGCTGTGGGCGCGGGACGGGCGGGAGGTGCTGGCGGAGACGGCGGCGCGGTTCGTGGAGCACGCCGGGTAGCCCCGCGATCTCCTGGAGCATCCCGAAAAAATCTCGGAAGGCCGTGCAACCCTTCCCCCACCCAGCGTGTCGTACTTGGCATCAGGACTTCTGGAGGGGGATCCGGGGGGATCGCGGGGGTTCTGATGTCGGAGGGGAAATCCGAGGGGCCTGGTCGACGGACCGGGCCCCTCGAAGCATGTCGAACACCAACTAGAAGAAGACCCCGCACCGCAGCAGCACATTCGCGTACGGCCGTGCCTCTCCCGTGCGGACAATCAGCTTCGCGCCCGCCGACAGCGACTTCAGTTCCTCGTGCGGGACCGTCGACAGCGTGGGGAAACGGGCGTCCAGCAGGGCCGTCGCCTCCGGGTTCGCCCCGCGGACCTCGTGCGCGGCCGTGGCGCCCTCCACCACGAGTTCCTCCAGCAGCCCGTCGAGCACCTCGGCGAAGGACGGCACCCCGGCCCGGAAGGCCAGGTCCACGACGCGCGGACCGGCGGGGATGGGCATCCCGGCATCGCAGACGAGCACCCCGTCCCCATGGCCCAGCTCGGCCAGCGCGCCCGACAGATGGCGGTTCAGGATTCCGGCCTTCTTCATAGCGACGCGACCTCTTCGGCCGTCGGGAAGGACTCCTGCGCGCCGGCGCGGGTGACCGCCGCCGCACCGACGCGGGCGGCGTACGCGGCCGCCTCGGCGAGCGGCTCGTCGAGCCCGAGCCGCCACGCCAGCGCCGCCGTGAACGCGTCCCCCGCGCCCGTCGTGTCCACCGTCTCCACCTTCACCGACGGCACCCGCGCGGCGCCCTCGGCGGAGGCCACCAGCGCGCCCCGCGCGCCCAGCGTGATCACCACCGAGCGCGGGCCGAGGGCGAGCAGGGCGGACGCCCAGTCCTCCGGGGAGTCCCCGAGATCCGTGCCGACGATCACCCGCGCCTCGTGCTCGTTCACGATCAGCGGATCGCAGGCCGCGAGCACCTCGGCGGGCAGCGCGCGCGGCGGCGACGGGTTCAGTACGAAACGGCTGCCGGGAGCGAGATTCCGTACGACCTCCACGACCGTCTCCAACGGGATCTCCAGCTGCGCCGAGACCACGCGGGAGGCCGCCAGGAGGTTTCCGGCGGACCGCACGTCCTCGGGTGTGAGGCGGCCGTTGGCACCGGGCGAGACCACGATGCTGTTGTCCCCGGAGGGGTCCACCGTGATGAGCGCGACCCCGGTCGGCGCCCCGCCGACGAGCACGCCCGCCGTGTCGACCCCGGCCGCCCGCTGCGAGTCGAGCAGCAGCCGCCCGTGCGCGTCGTCGCCGACCCGGGCCAGCAGCGCCGTACGGGCTCCGAGGCGGCCGGCGGCGACCGCCTGGTTGGCGCCCTTGCCGCCCGGGTGGACGACGAGGTCGGAGCCGAGCACCGTCTCGCCGGCCGCGGGCCGCCGCTCGACCCCGATCACCAGGTCGGCGTTGGCCGATCCCACGACCAGCAGGTCGTAGTCGTACATGAACTTTCTCCCTATGAAGGTGAGTCGAAGCAACGGGGCGAGCCGCCCGGCGGCGCGCGGAGGTCGTCCGCGCCGCGCTGGCCGGGCGGCCCGCTCAGGTCATCCGCCGAAGCCGGTCACATTCTCCTTCGTGACCACCTTCACCGGCACCATCACCGTCTTCTCGACCTTCTTGCCCTCGGCGGCGTTCAGCGCGTTCTCCACCGCGATCCGGCCGAGTTCCGTCGGCTGCTGGGCCACGGACGCGTACATCGTGCCGTCCTTGACCGCCTTCAGGCCGTCCGGTTCGCCGTCGAAGCCGATGACCGAGACCGACGTGCCGGCCTTGGAGCCGAGCGCCTTGACCGCGCCGAGCGCCATCTCGTCGTTCTCGGCGAAGACGCCCTGGATGTCGGGGTGCGCCTGCAGCAGGTTCGTCATCACGTCGAGGCCCTTGGTGCGGTCGAAGTCCGCGGGCTGCCGGGCGACGACCTCGATGCCCGGGTAGGCCTTCAGACCCTCGGCGAAGCCCGCGCCGCGTTCACGGCTCGCGGACGTTCCGGCCAGGCCCTGCAGGATCACGATCTTGCCCTTGCCGCCCAGCTTCTCGGCCATCGCCTTGGCGCCGAGCTTGCCGCCCGCGATGTTGTCGGAGGCGACCAGCGCGGCCGTGTCGGCCTTGTTCACGCCCCGGTCCACGCCGACGACGGGGATGCCGGCCTTGTTCGCGGAGCGGACCGCAGGGCCCGCCGCGTCCGAGTCCACCGGATTGACGATGATCGAACCGAGTCCCGAACTGGTGAAGTTCTGGAGCTGGTTGGCCTGCTGCGAGGCGTCGTTCTGCGCGTCCGTGACCGTCAGGTCCACGCCGAGCTTCTTCGCCTCCTGCTGGGCACCGGACTTGATCTGTACGAAGAACGGGTTGTTCAGGGTGGAGAGGGACAGGCCCACCTTCTTCGTCGCCGACGAGGAGGAGCCGTTGTGCAGGAAGGACATCGCACCGACGACGGCCGCCGCGACCACGGCCGCGATGATGTACGTCGCGGCCTGCTTGCCCCTGCCGCCCGGCGCACCCGTCCCGGCGGCCACCGGAGTCGCCCCGGCCTTGCGCCGCAGCGTGTCCAGCAGCACCGCCAGCGCGATCACGACACCGATGACGACCTGCTGCCAGAAGGCGGAGACGGAGAGCAGGTTCAGACCGTTGCGGAGCACCGCGAGGATCAGTGCGCCGATCAGCGTGCCGGACGCCTTGCCGGTGCCGCCCGCCAGGGAGGCGCCGCCGATGACGACCGCGGCGATCGCGTCCAGCTCGTAGCCCTGCGCGGCCTGCGGCTGCGCGGAGGAGAGCCGGGAGGCGAGCACGATGCCCGCGGCGGCCGCGAAGAGGCCCGACAGGGCGTAGATCGCGAGCTTCTGCTTCTTCACCCGCAGACCCGAGAGGCGCGCGGCCTCCTCGTTGCCGCCGATCGCGTACATGGAGCGGCCGATGTAGGTACGGCCCAGGATCAGGGCGGTGATCAGGCCCATGACGACCATCACCAGGACCGGGACCGGCAGCCAGCCGCCGAGGGTGTCACCGAGGTGCGAGACCGATTCGGGGAAGGCGATCGGCGAGCCCTGCGAGATCACCAGGGACAGACCGCGGCCCACCGACAGCATGGCGAGCGTCGCGATGAACGGCGGCAGCTTCCCGTAGGAGATCAGGACGCCGTTGACCAGGCCGCACGCTATGCCGGTCGCGACCGCGAGGATCACCGCGATCCAGACCGGGACACCCTGGGAGGTCGCCATCCAGGCCAGGACGGTGGCGGACAGCGCGGCGACCGAGCCGACCGACAGGTCGATGCCCGCCGAGACGATCACGAAGGTCACACCGAAGGCGAGGATGGCGGTCACGGCCGCCTGGACGCCGATGTTGAGCAGGTTGTCCGTCGTCAGGAAGTCGCCGGACAGCGCCGACATCGCGATGACGAGGGCGATGAGCGCGGTGAGCGCCCCGTTGTCGAGCAGAAGGCGGCGGACCGCCGAGGCGCCACTCGCGCCCGTAGTGCTCTTGAGCGTGTCAGTGGCCACGGGAGCCCTCCACAGCGGTAACAGAATTGGTGGTCGGTGTGCTGACGGCGAGTGCCATCACGGAGTCCTGGGTCGCCTCGTCGGCGGACAGTTCGCCCGCGATCCGGCCCTGGGCCATCACCAGCACCCGGTCGCTCATGCCGAGCACCTCGGGCAGATCGCTGGAGATCATCAGGACGGCCGCGCCGGCGGCCGTCAGTTCGTTGACGAGCTGGTAGATCTCGACCTTGGCGCCGACGTCGATGCCACGGGTCGGCTCGTCGAGGATCAGCACCTTGGTGTCGGCCAGCAGCCACTTGCCGATGACGACCTTCTGCTGGTTGCCGCCGGAGAGTGTGCGCACGTGCTGGCCGAGACCGGCCATCCGGACGCCGAGCTGCTCGGCGATCCGCGCGGCGGCCGTCCGCTGGCCCTTGAGGTCGACGAGCCCGCCATGGGTCGCCGCCCGCATGGTGACCAGGCCGAGGTTCTCCTCGACGGAGGCGTCCAGGAGCAGCCCCTGGCCCTTGCGGTCCTCGGGGATGAGCCCGATCCCGGCCGCCATCGCCGCGTTCACGTCGTGCCGCCGCAACGCGGAACCGGCGACCTTGACGGCCCCCTTGTCGTACGGATCGGCCCCGAAGACCGCTCGTACGACCTCCGTGCGCCCGGCCCCCACGAGCCCCGCGATACCGACGACCTCACCGGCCCGCACCTCGAAACTCACGTCGTGGAAGACCCCGTCACGGGTCAGCCCCTCGACGGTCAGCAGGGCGCCCCCGGAGCCGTCGTCAGCAGTGGCCCGCACGCGTGGATACTGCTGCTCGATCGACCGTCCCACCATGAGCCGTACGAGCTCGTCCTCGGTGGTGGAGGCCGGGACCTGCCCGACGCTCTTGCCGTCCCGGATGACGGTGACCCGGTCCCCCAGGGCGGCGATCTCCTCCAGGTGGTGCGTGATGAAGACGATGCCGACACCGTCCTCGCGCAGCCGGCGCACGATGGAGAAGAGTTTTTCGACCTCTTCGGAGGTGAGCACCGCGGTGGGCTCGTCCATGATCAGCACGCGGGCGTTCAGGCTCAGCGCCTTCGCGATCTCGACCATCTGGAGACGCGCGATACCGAGTTCACGCACCCGCGCGCGCGGGGAGACGTTGACACCCACCCGCTCCAGCAGCTCGGCGGCCTCGGCCTCCATCCTCTTCCGGTCGATCAGCCCGTAGCGGCGCGGCTGCCGCCCCAGGAAGATGTTCTCGGCGACCGTCAGATCGGGAACGAGGTTGAACTCCTGGTAGATGGTCGCGATCCCGAGGCGCTCGGAGTCCTGCGCGCCGTGGACGCGCACCTCCTCGCCGTCGACGAGGACGCGCCCGGAGTCGGGCTGGTAGGCGCCCGAGAGCATCTTGATGAGCGTGCTCTTGCCGGCACCGTTCTCGCCGAGCAGCACATGCACCTCGCCGCGGCGCAGATCGAAGTCGACGCTGTCGAGCGCGACCACGCCGGGGAAGGTCTTTCGGATGCCCTCGATGCGCAGCAACTCGTCCTGGTTGCTCACGACTTACTCCTGTTCGTTACGGGGGAGTGCGGGGTGGGGGCCGGTTCGCCGCACGAGCGGCGGACGACGAGACGGGCGGCGAGGGTGACCGACTGCGGGGGCCGCCCCTCGATCCGGTCGACGAGCGCGCGTACGGCGGCCCGCCCCAGCTCGCCGGTCGGCTGGGCCACCGCGGTGATCGGCGGATCGGTGTGCACGAACCACGGGATGTCGTCGAACGCCGCGAGCGCGATGTCCTCGGGAACCCGCAGCCCGCGCGCGCGGATCGCGTCCAGCGCGCCGAGCGCCATCAGGTTGTCGGCGGCGAAGACGACCTCGGGCGGCTCGGGCAGGTCGAGGAAGCCCTCGGTGACCCGCCGTCCGCTCTCGGCCTGGAAGTCGCCCTGGCCTATGTAGGCGTCCGGGAGCGGCAGTCCGTGCTCGGCCATGGCCTCCCGGAAGGCCTCGACGCGCTCGCTGCCGGTGGTGGTCGCCGCGGGCCCGGCGATGATCGCGAGCCGGCGGTGTCCGAGCCCGTGCAGATGCGCCACGAGATCCCGGACCGCCGTCCGGCCGTCCGCCCGTACGACGGGCACGTCCACGCCCGGGATCCAGCGGTCCACGAAGACCATCGGCGTCCCCGCGCGCGCGGCGTCCAGCATCCCGGGGGAGCCGCCGTCGGCGGGGGAGACGAGCAGTCCGTCGATCCGCCGGTCCAGCAGGGTCCGTACGTGGTGGTCCTGGAGGTCCGGCCGTTCGTCGGCGTTGCCGATGATCACGCTGTAGCCGAGGGCGCGGGCCTCCTCCTCGACGGAGCGGGCCAGCTCGGTGAAGTACGGGTTGAGTACGTCGCTGATGACCAGGCCGAGGGTGCGGGTCTGGTCGGTGCGCAGGGAGCGGGCGACGGCGTTCGGGCGGTAGCCCAGGTTCTGTACGGCGGCCAGCACGCGGGTGCGTGCGTCTTCGCTGACCGACGGATGATCGTTCAGGACGCGCGAGACCGTGGCGACGGATACGCCGGCCTCGGCGGCAACGTCCTTGATGCTCGCCATCGCCGCTCCACCTCCTCGTGGAATCGATTACACGGAGGATTGGAATCGATTACACGAGCATTAATCAAGACCTCAACCACATGCCGAGACCGGATCGTGATGAACCGCGCTCGGATGAGCGGTGTGAGGTGGGGGCGGGGTGGGGGGTGGAGCACGGGGTGGAGCGGGGGGTGGAGCACTCGCCCCTTGCGGATCGCGGGTGCTCCTGTGGGGCTACTTCAGCCAGTCGGTGTAGTGCGTGGGGGCGATGCGGGCGCCCTTCTTGGTGGTGAGGACGTCGCCGTGGGCCGCGGCGAACATGCCGGCGGTGTCGTCGACGGTCACCGAGCGTTCGTCGCCCTTGAAGTCGAGGGTGATCCGACCCAGCTCGTCCAGCGGGTAGGTGTCGGGTCCGCCGACCTCGAGGGTGCCGCCCAGGGGTGATCCGGCCGCGACCTCGGCGACGGTCGCCGCGACGTCCGCCGCGGCGATCGGCTGGATGGGGGTGCGGGGCAGGCGGACGGTGTCGCCGTCGGCGGTCCAGGACAGGACGGCGTCGACGAACTCCATGAACTGGGTGGCGCGGACGATGGAGTACGGGACGGGGCCGGCCTTGAGGATGTCTTCCTGGAGGGTCTTGGCGCGGTAGTAGTCGAGCTCCGGCACCTGGTCGGTGCCGACGATGGACAGGATGACGAAGTGTCCGACGCCCGCGCGCTGGGCCGCGGCCAGGAGGTGGTCCATCGAGGTCCGGAAGAACGCGGCGGAGGTGTCGTCGAAGGTCGGGGAGTTGGTCAGGTTGACGACCACGTCGGCGCCGGCCAGCGCCGCGTCCACGCCCTGACCGGTGAGGACGTCGACCCCGGTGGACAGTGAGTGCGGCACCGCCTCGTGTCCGGCCGCGTTCAGGTTCCGCACGACCTGTGACCCGATCAGTCCGGTCCCGCCGATGACTGCGAACTTCATGAGGCGTCCTGCCCTTCACTCGTTGACACTCGTCGATCATTGTCCGTTATGAATCCTATGTATCTTTTAGGGTGATTCTGTGTCGTGCTGACTTCGATGGAAGAACCGGTGCCGGACTCGTCCAGTCGGTCCAGGGCGAGGCGGGCGGCGCACTGGCCGGCATCAGTGGCCGGCTGAACGGCAGCGAGGTACAGGTCCGCCCGCCGCCGTCTGCTGCTCTCTGCCGCTGCTGTCCGCCGCGGCGCCCCGGCTGTCAGTCGTCACAGGTACCTTCGGATCATGTCCAATCAGGCGGAGAACCGGCAGGTGCAACTGGCGGTTGTCGAGGGCGTGCTCGAGCGGATCACTTACGCCAACGAGGAGAACGGGTACACGGTCGCGAGAGTGGACACCGGCCGCGGCGCCGGGGATCTGCTCACCGTCGTGGGCGCACTTCTCGGCGCCCAGGTGGGCGAGTCGCTCCGGATGGAGGGCCGTTGGGGCTCCCACCCGCAGTACGGCAAGCAGTTCACGGTGGAGAACTACACGACCGTCCTGCCCGCCACCGTCCAGGGCATCCGCCGCTACCTCGGCTCCGGTCTGGTCAAGGGCATCGGCCCGATCTTCGCCGACCGCATCACCCAGCACTTCGGGCTGGACACGCTCCAGATCATCGAGGAGGAGCCCAAGCGCCTCATCGAGGTCCCCGGCCTAGGCCCCAAGCGCACCAAGAAGATCGCCGACGCCTGGGAGGAGCAGAAGGCGATCAAGGAGGTCATGCTCTTCCTCCAGACCGTCGAGGTGTCGACGTCGATCGCGGTGCGCATCTACAAGAAGTACGGCGACGCGTCGATCTCGGTCGTCAAGAACCAGCCCTACCGCCTGGCCGCCGACGTCTGGGGCATCGGCTTCCTCACCGCGGACAAGATCGCCCAGTCCGTCGGCATCCCGCACGACAGCCCCGAGCGCGTCAAGGCGGGCCTCCAGTACGCCCTGTCGCAGTCCGCCGACCAGGGCCACTGCTTCCTTCCCGAGGAGCAGCTGATCGCCGACGCGGTGAAGCTGCTCCAGGTGGACACGGGCCTGGTCATCGAATGCCTGGCGGAACTGGCGGAGCCGACCGAGGACGAGGACGAGCCCGGTGGCGTACGGGAGCCGGGCGTCGTACGCGAGAAGGTCCCCGGTCCCGACGGCGGCCCGGACACGGTCACGGCCGTCTATCTGGTCCCCTTCCACCGCGCCGAACTCTCCCTCTCGGCCCAGCTGTTGCGCCTCCTGCGCACCACCGAGGACCGGATGCCCGGTTTCCACGACGTGGCCTGGGACAAGGCGCTGACCTGGCTGAAGGGGCGTACGGGCGCGGAGTTGGCACCGGGGCAGGAGGAGGCCGTCCGGCTGGCGCTGACCAAGAAGGTCGCGGTGCTCACCGGGGGCCCCGGCTGCGGCAAGTCGTTCACGGTCCGCTCGATCGTGGAGCTGGCGCGCGCCAAGCGGGCGAAGGTGGTGCTCGCGGCGCCGACGGGCCGTGCCGCCAAGCGACTCGCCGAGCTGACCGGAGCGGACGCCTCCACCGTGCACCGGCTCCTGGAGCTCAAGCCGGGCGGGGATGCGGCGTACGACAAGGACCGGCCGCTGGACGCCGACCTGGTGGTCGTGGACGAGGCCTCCATGCTCGATCTCCTGCTCGCCAACAAGCTGGTCAAGGCGGTGCCGCCGGGCGCCCACCTGCTGTTCGTCGGGGACGTCGACCAACTCCCCAGCGTCGGCGCCGGCGAGGTCCTGCGCGACCTGCTCGCCGACCGGAGCCCGATCCCCTCCGTCCGTCTGACCCAGGTCTTCCGCCAGGCCCAGCAGTCCGGAGTGGTGACGAACGCGCACCGGATCAACTCCGGGCAGCATCCCGTCACCGACGGCATGAAGGATTTCTTCCTCTTCGTCGAGGACGAGACCGAGGAGGCCGGACGGCTCACCGTGGACGTGGCGGCACGGCGGATTCCCGCCAAGTTCGGGCTCGACCCGCGCCGGGACATCCAGGTGCTGGCGCCCATGCACCGCGGCCCGGCGGGTGCGGGCACCCTCAACGGCCTGTTGCAGCAGGCGATTACGCCAGGCCGCCCCGACCTCCCCGAAAAACGCTTCGGTGGCCGGGTCTTCCGGGTCGGCGACAAGGTGACACAAATCCGCAACAACTACGAAAAAGGGGAGAACGGCGTCTTCAACGGCACCGTGGGCGTGGTGACCTCGCTCGACTCCGAGGAGCAGCGTCTGACGGTGCTGACGGACGAGGACGAGGAGGTTCCCTACGACTTCGACGAACTCGACGAGCTGGCCCACGCGTACGCGGTGACGATCCACCGCTCCCAGGGCAGTGAGTACCCCGCGGTGGTGATTCCGGTCACCACCGGCGCGTGGATGATGCTCCAGCGCAATCTGCTCTACACGGCGGTCACCCGGGCCAAGAAGCTCGTCGTCCTGGTGGGCTCCCGCAAGGCGATCGGCCAGGCGGTCCGCACGGTGTCGGCGGGCCGCCGCTGCACGTCCCTCGCGTACCGCCTCGCCACGTGACCGACGTCCCTCGCCCCCGCCGCCCCTACCCGTCCCATCCCCACTTGGGGGCTCCGCCCCCAGACCCCCGATCGCCCTGAAGATGCGCGCAGCGCCCCTTCAGGGCGCGGGGAACTGCGCGACCAGCCCCCGCCGGCCCGCAGTTGAAAAGGATGCCCAACGGGGTCCGGGGCGGAGCCCCGGGGGATGGGAACGGGTAGGGGCGGCGGGGGCGAGAGACTCGCCCGGCACCGCTGAACGGCCCCTGAGCGACCGCGCCCACCCATCCCCACCGCGGGCATCACAAAAAATGATCGATCAAATGAGTCGCAAAGGTCACACAGCACTTCCGGAACCAGGGCGAAGGGGGGCAGGATGAGCAGGTTGGCGGCACTGAGTGCCGCCAATAGGCCCAATGGTCGACCCCGAGTGCACTCTCCAGGGCCAAATGGGGGATGGTAGAGACAGTCAGGGCACCTCGAAGAAGAGGCACAACGTCGGTGAGGGATGACGTGAGCGACAACTCTGTAGTACTGCGGTACGGCGATGGCGAGTACACCTACCCGGTGATCGACAGCACCGTCGGCGACAAGGGCTTCGACATCGGGAAGCTCCGCGCCCAGACCGGGCTGGTGACGCTGGACAGCGGGTACGGCAACACCGCCGCGTATAAATCCGCGATCACCTACCTCGACGGTGAGCAGGGCATCCTCCGGTACCGCGGCTACCCGATCGAGCAGCTGGCCGAGCGCTCCACCTTCCTTGAGGTGGCCTCTCTGCTGATCAACGGTGAGCTGCCGAACGTGGACGAGCTCTCCACCTTCAAGAACGAGATCACGCAGCACACCCTGCTGCACGAGGACGTCAAGCGCTTCTTCCAGGGCTTCCCGCGCGACGCCCACCCGATGGCGATGCTGTCGTCGGTGGTCAGTGCCCTGTCGACGTTCTACCAGGACAGCCACAACCCGTTCGACGAGAAGCAGCGTCACCTTTCGACGATCCGCCTTCTCGCCAAGCTTCCGACGATCGCGGCGTACGCCTACAAGAAGTCGATCGGTCACCCCTTCGTCTACCCGCGCAACGACCTCGGGTACGTCGAGAACTTCCTGCGCATGACCTTCTCGGTCCCCGCGCAGGACTACGAGCTCGACCCGGTCGTCGTCGCCGCGCTCGACAAGCTGCTCATCCTGCACGCCGACCACGAGCAGAACTGTTCGACCTCCACCGTGCGCCTGGTGGGCTCGTCGCAGGCGAACATGTTCGCGTCGATCTCCGCCGGCATCAGCGCGCTGTGGGGCCCCCTGCACGGTGGCGCCAACCAGTCCGTGCTGGAGATGCTGGAGGGCATCCAGGCCTCCGGCGGCGACGTCGACTCCTTCATCCGCAAGGTGAAGAACAAGGAGGACGGCGTCCGCCTGATGGGCTTCGGCCACCGCGTCTACAAGAACTTCGACCCCCGGGCGAAGATCATCAAGGCGGCGGCGCACGACGTCCTCTCGGCGCTCGGCAAGTCCGACGAGCTGCTGGACATCGCGCTCAAGCTGGAGGAGCACGCGCTCTCCGACGACTACTTCGTCTCGCGCAGCCTCTACCCGAACGTGGACTTCTACACCGGTCTGATCTACCGCGCCATGGGCTTCCCGACCGAGATGTTCACGGTCCTGTTCGCCCTCGGCCGCCTCCCGGGCTGGATCGCCCAGTGGCACGAGATGATCAAGGAGCCCGGCTCCCGCATCGGCCGCCCGCGCCAGATCTACACGGGCGTCGTCGAGCGCGACTTCGTCCCGGTCGAGGCCCGCTAGGCCCAGGTCACTCCCAAGAAAAACGGAAAGCGCCCTGCTACCGGTCCCCCCACGGGCCGGCAGTCAGGGCGCTTTCCTTGTCCCGGTGCGGATTCCCCCCACGGGATCCGGCCGGGCGTCTGTGGGACAGCGCCTGAATCGCTGCGAGCGTGCTGACGCGTTGCTCCCGGCCGACCGGGCTGACCGGACCGGCCGTGAGCAAAACGAGCAAAACTCTCTGTACTACTGCGGTGCTGATGTACTGCTGGGGTGCGGTCTGCCGGGACCCGTACCGACGGGAGGGCCGCTCAAAGCTCCCCGCTGCACGTGCCCCGGCAACGCAGTTCCGGGAACGTCCCCCAAGACATCCCCAGATGTCAGAGACGCCCCCCAAGACGTCTCCGGCATCGCCAACTTAGACTCACGAACCCCTTCGATGGTTACGTTCGCATCACTGTGATCTGCGTCTCTTGCGTATGTCCTGAAGATGCGCAAGAGACTGATATGGCAAATCGAGACCCAAGCGTAAGGAAGATGCGCGAGCCTTGTGAAGAGCTTATGTGAGGCTCCCGTTGGACTCTAGGGGGACTCTTACTCCGTCGTCATGAGAATGTCCTGAGTCGAAGGCTGTTCGTCACCACGAACACCGACGAGAAGGCCATCGCGGCCCCCGCGATCATCGGGTTGAGGAGTCCGGCCGCGGCGAGCGGCAGCGCCGCCACGTTGTATCCGAACGCCCACACCAGGTTCCCCTTGATCGTGGACAGGGTCTTGCGGGACAGCCGGATCGCGTCCGCCGCCACTCGCAGATCCCCCCGGACCAGCGTCAGGTCGCTCGCCTCGATCGCCGCGTCCGTGCCCGTCCCCATCGCGAGACCGAGGTCGGCGGTGGCGAGGGCCGCCGCGTCGTTCACCCCGTCGCCGACCATCGCCACGGTCCGCCCCTCGCTCTGGAGGCGCTTGACGACGGCGACCTTGTCCTCGGGCAGCACCTCGGCGATCACATCCCCGGGGTCGATGCCGACGGCACGCGCCACGGACCGGGCGACCGCCTGGTTGTCCCCGGTGAGCAGGACCGGTGTGAGCCCCAGGCCGCGCAGCGCGCGCACCGCCTCGGCGCTGGTCTCCTTGATCGCGTCGGCGACGGTTACGACACCGAGTGCCACCCCGTCCCGGGTGACCACGACGGCCGTACGTCCCTCCGTCTGTGCCTCGGCCTTGGCGCGGGCCAGCGCCTCCGGGAGCTCGCCTTCGTGGAGCCGTCCCACCTGGACGTCGTGACCCTCCACGCGCCCGCGTACGCCAAGTCCGGGGACGTTCTCGAAGTGCTCCACCGGGGGAAGGGCGCCAGTCCGCTCCTGAGCGCCCGCGGCGATCGCCCGGGCCACCGGATGCTCGGATGCGTGCTCCAGGGCACCTGCGAGCCGCAGGAGCTCCTTCTCGTCGGTGTCGGCGACGACGTACACCTCCCGCAGTGTCATCCGCCCCGTCGTCACCGTGCCGGTCTTGTCCAGGACGACCGTGTCGACGCGGCGCGTGGACTCCAGGACCTCGGGGCCCTTGATGAGGATGCCGAGTTGAGCGCCGCGACCCGTGCCGACCATCAGGGCGGTCGGGGTCGCGAGGCCGAGGGCGCAGGGGCAGGCGATGATCAGCACCGCGACGGCCGCGGTGAAGGCGGCGACCGTGTCGCCGGTGACGCCGAGCCACACCGCGAAGGTGCCGAGCGCGATCACCAGCACCACCGGCACGAAGATCCCGGAGATCCGGTCGGCGAGGCGCTGCACCTCGGCCTTGCCGTTCTGCGCGTCCTCGACGAGTCGGGCCATCCGCGCGAGTTGGGTGTCGGCGCCGACCCGGGTCGCCTCGACGACGAGCCGTCCGCCGGCGTTCACGGTCGCGCCGGTGACGCCGGAACCCACCGTCACGTCCACCGGCACCGACTCGCCCGTCAGCATGGCGGCGTCGACGGCGGAGGAACCCTCCACCACCGTCCCGTCGGTGGCGATCTTCTCGCCGGGCCGTACGACGAAGCGGTCGCCCGTCGCCATCCGCGCGACCGGGATACGGACCTCACGGCCGTCCCGTAGCACCGCGACGTCCTTGGCCCCCAGCTCCATCAGCGCCCGCAGCGCGGCTCCGGCCCGCCGCTTGGAGCGGGCCTCCAGATAGCGGCCCAGCAGGATGAAGGCGACGACACCCGCGGCGACTTCCAGATAGATCGTCGACGACCCCTCAGTACGCGAGACGGTGAGGTCGAACCCGTGCCGCATGCCCGGCATGCCCGCGTGCCCCCAGAACAGCGCCCACAGGGACCAGCCGAACGCGGCGAGCGTGCCGACCGAGACGAGGGTGTCCATGGTGGCCGCGCCGTGCCGCGCGTTGGTGAACGCGGCCCGGTGGAAGGGCAGCGCGCCCCAGACCACGACGGGCGCGGCGAGGGTCAGCGAGAGCCACTGCCAGTTGTCGAACTGCAGCGCCGGGACCATCGACATCAGGACGACGGGGAGGGCGAGCAGGGTCGACACGACGAGCCGTTCGCGCAGGGAGGCGAGTTCGGGGTCCTCGTCGGCGCCGACGGCGTCGGTGGCCCGTTCCGGCGTTTCGAGGCGCGGCGGCGGGGGTTCCTCGGCCGTGTATCCCGTCTTCACGACGGTGGCGATGAGGTCGGCGACCTGTACCCCCACCGGGTACGAGACCTTCGCCTTCTCCGTCGCGAAGTTGACCGTGGCGGTGACGCCGTCCATGCGGTTGAGCTTCTTCTCGACGCGGGCCGCGCAGGAGGCGCAGGTCATTCCGCCGATGGTGAGCTCCACCTCCGACGGCGCGGCTGTCGCGGTGATCGGGGTGGTCGCGGTGGTCTGGACCGTCTCGGCTATGGCCGGCTCGGGTGCTGCGGTGGTCATGGTCGGGCTCCAGGGAATGAGCCGGGCCGTACGGAGCCAGTATCAGCTGGTCGGTACGGCCCGGTGTGGAGAGCTGCGTGAAGTGCTGGGTGGTGCGGGGTGAAC
The DNA here is from genome assembly GCF_019091445.1 of Streptomyces sp. GbtcB7. Taxonomy (NCBI): domain Bacteria; kingdom Bacillati; phylum Actinomycetota; class Actinomycetes; order Kitasatosporales; family Streptomycetaceae; genus Streptomyces; species Streptomyces sp. GbtcB7. Next base: position 176,222 of record NZ_JAGXJM010000004.1, on the reverse strand, counting down.
GGGTGATGCGCGTGATACGGGGAACTGGAAGGCGCGGGGGAGCGACTGCTGAGTGCGAGGCCGGTGACTCAGGCCTTGCCGGCGAGCTCGAAGCCCGCCTCGTCGACGGCGGCGCGCACGGCCTCCTCGTCGAGCGGCGCCGCGGAGACCACGGTCACCTCGCCGGTGGCGGCGACGGCCTTGACCGAGGTGACCCCGGGGATCTCGGAGATCTCGCCGGAGACGGAGCCCTCACAATGCCCGCAGCTCATTCCGCTCACCTGGTAGACGGTCGTGACGGAACCCGGGGTGTCGGTCTGCGTGGTCATGGCGTACTCCTCGTCGAGGCGTGTTGGGTTCGGGTGACTTGCTCAGGTGACCAACACTATACCCCTAGGGGGTATTTCTCCAAGCAAAGTCGCGGCGTGTCAGCGAACGCACCCAGCCGACCCCCGCGAGCGCGACGATGATCAGGCCACCCACCGAGAACAGCGTGAAGAGATGTTTCTGCTCGTCGGTGGGCCCCTGCAGGTGCCCCAGTCCGAACAGCGTCCGGTCGAGCCCCGTCGTGGTCAGCCGCGCGACCAGCCAGAGCGCGATGCCGTGTGTCGAGTCCCACAGGGCGTGCAGCAGCGACACGCCGACATAGGTGCCCGCCACCGGGCCGGCGTACTGGAAGCGCCCGTGCGGGTGGCGGTACGTGAGCAGCACCGCTCCCGTGATCGCCGTCCACAGGCCGTGCCCGAAGGGGGTGAGCAGCCCGCGCAGGATCTCCGTCTCCAGCAGTGCGGGCAGATCCAGTCCCTTGAGGGAGACGGCGGCGTTGAACGCGTACCCCGCGCTCTCCAGCGCCGCGAAGCCGAAGCCGACGCTCGCGCCGAGCACGAGACCGGCCCGCAGTCCCCGGAGCCGGGGGTGGCGGCGCAGGACGAACGCCAGTGCGGTCAGCTTCGCCGCCTCCTCGATCAGTCCGACGCCGACGCACCTCGACAGCGAGGGGTGGAGCAGGTGGTTCTCCATCACCGACGCGCCCAGCACCCCGAGTGTCCCGCCCGTCAGGAAGCAGCCGAGGATCACCTGGACGCCGAGGTCGCGGCCGTGGCGCTCGTACGCCCAGAGTGTGAAGACGACGGGCACCAGGAAGCTGCCGAGCAGGATCAGGGTGGGCAGCAGCGTGGTGTTCCTCGTCGTGTACGTGACGATCGCCGTCAGCGTCCAGAGCGCGAGCCCGCCGCCCAGGCAGCGTCGCCACAGTCCGGTGCGGATCTGGGGGTACGACGGCGGGGGCTGCTGGGGTCCGGGAATGCGGGCCCGGGGCGCACCGGGCGGCTGATTCTGGGTCACGGCTTGCCCCTTGGGCTCGGTCTGATTTATCCGAACCTTATGGCACATGTCCGCTATGTCGCAGTATGGGGTACTCCGCCGTGACCGGGGTGCGAGTGGCCGCGTTCGACGGCCGGGTCGCCGTGTGCGGTCAGGGGGTTGGGCCGAGCGTGGTCAGGAGGTTGGGGCCGTGAACTCCGCGGGGTCGGCGGTGAGGTCCGCCGGGGTGAGTGTCCTGTCGCGGATCAGCGGCTCCAGGTAGCGGAGCAGGACGTCCTTCAACTCTCGGATGTACGCCTCGCGCTCGGCTCCCTGGTTCGAGAGGACCAGCTCCAGGCCGGCCTTGTAGATGCCCAGGCACACGTGCGCGACGCGCGTGACCTCGGTGGCGGGCGCGTCGGACATGAGGGAGGAGAGCAGCCCCTCTATCCGCGAGATCAGGGTCGCGTGCAGGGCGTCGTGCTCCTCGGCGATCCGGCCCGGGATGTCGGGGCCGTGCATCAGCGCGAAGAACACGGGGTGGTCGCAGTTGAAGGCGATGAACCGGTCGACCGCGGCGCCCACGGCCTCCTCCAGCGGGGTCGTGGGGTCGACCGGGGCCAGTGCCTCGCCGTACGTGTCGCGCATCTCGTGCATGAGCCGGTCGCCCAGCTCGATCGCGATGGCCTCTTTGTTCGGGAAGAACTGGTACAGCGTGCCCGGTGAGACGCCCGCCTCGCGGGCGATGGCGTTGGTGCTGGCGGCGGTGTAGCCGGTGGTGCAGAAGACGGAGGCGGCGGCCTCCAGCAGCTGGGCGATCCTGCGCTCACCGCGGGCCTGCCGTCGGCGGGGCCGCTCGTCGACGGTCTGCGCGTCGATGGTCTGCGCGTCGGCGGTCTGTGTGTCGACGGTGTGCCTGTCGGCGGTCCGCTGCGTCTCGGGCTTGTCGGGCACGAGTTATCCCCAGCTCTCCGAACGTGATTGACAAACACGAGCGGTCGCTCGCATTCTAGTGAAACGCGAGCGATCTCTCGTGTTTGCCATTCTATGGCAATGGTCGACCCCTGCCGCCTGCGCACATGACCGGATGGTTGGACGGACGCCGCCGCGCGGACAGGGGGTCATGGTGAAGGGGACACCGCACGATGACCGAAGTCAACAGCGCGGATGACGGCCACGGGAGCGGCGCGGGGCGCGGGAGGGGCGCGAGCGTCGACGCGAGCGCGGGCGACGAGCCGCAGGTGGGCGGAGGCCCGTCGGAGAGCGGAAGTCCGCCGGGGAAGAGCGGTCCGCGGGCGGGTGGCGGCCGACGGGTGAGCGACGGCCGAGGGGTGAGCGACGGTCAGCGGGTGAGTGGTGGTCCGCGAACCGGTCGCGGTGTCCGGGTCGGTGGCTGGACCCGGTTCGTGACCGCGCGCCCCCGGCTCTCCCTGTTCGTCGCGCTGCTGCTCACCGCGCTCGCCGTGGTCGCCGGCAGTGGGGTCGCCGACCGGCTGGGCAGCGGCGGCTGGCAGGACCCGACCGCCGAGTCGACGTACGCGACCAAGGCGCTGGAGCGGGAGTTCCCCGCCTCGCAGCCCAATCTGCTGCTCCTGGTCGACTCGGGGCGTGCCACGGTCGACGCTCCCTCGGTCGCGGCCGAGGCGAAGCGGCTCGCGGCGCGGCTCGCCGGCGAGCGGGGTGTCACGGGGGTCGGTTCGTACTGGGCGTCGGGCGCACCGGCGCTGAAGGCGAAGGACGGCCACGAGGCGCTGATCGCCGCGCGGATCACGGGCGACGAGAAGACGGCGAGCGAGACCCTGGACCGCTTGGCGCCCTCCTACCGAGGGGCGCACGGGCCGGTCGAGGTCAGGGTCGGCGGCCCGGTCGCGGTGCAGCACGAGATGCAGACGACCATCCGCGAGGACCTGACCCGGGCCGAGATGATCGCCCTGCCGGTGACCCTCGTGCTGCTGGTGATGGTCTTCGGCAGCGCGATCGCGGCCCTGCTGCCGCTCGGCGTGGGCATCGTCGCGATCCTGGGCACGAACGCGGTACTGCGCGGCCTCACCGAGTTCACCGACGTCTCGGTCTTCGCGATGAACCTCACCACGGCCTTGGGACTCGGCCTCGCCATCGACTACGCCCTGTTCATCGTCCGCAGGTTCCGCGAGGAGCTGGCCAAGGGCGCCGTGCCTTCCCCGAGCTCTCCAGCGCGTTCGAGCCGGGAAGACGCCATCAGGGCCATCGCCACGACCCTGCGCACCGCGGGCCGCACGGTCCTCTTCTCCTCCCTCACGGTCGCCGTCTCCCTGGCCGCGATGCTGCTCTTCCCGCAGTACTTCCTGCGTTCCTTCGCCTACGCGGGCATCGCCGTGGTGCTGCTGGCCGCGGCCGCCGCCCTGGTCCTGCTCCCGGCGGCGCTGGTGCTGCTCGGCCACCGGGTGAACTCGCTGGATCTGCGCCGCCTGTTCCGGCGCGGAAGGCCGGCGGCGAGCGCGGACGGGGCCGCCTGGGGGCGCATGGCCGCACTCGTCATGCGCAGGGCGCCGGTCTTCGCCGTCGCCACCACCGTCGGGCTGATCGTGCTCGGACTGCCCTTCCTGGGCGTGAAGTTCGGCACCGCGGACGACCGTCAGCTGCCCTCGGGCGCCGAGTCCCACGTCGTCCAGCAGCACATACGGGACGGCTTCCCGGGCAGCCCCGGTGGTGCCCTGGAGGTGCTCGCGGAGGGCCGGGCGACCGAGGCCCAGTACACGGCCTACAAGGACCGGATCGCCGCGCTGCCCGAGGTGCTGCGGGTGGACGGGCCCCTGGCGCAGGGCGACTCGGCCTACTTCACGGTGCTGCCGAAGGGCGAGGCCGTCGGCGACGGAGCCCAGCGGCTGGTGCGCGAACTGCGGTCGACGCAGGCCCCGTTCGACACGGCGGTGACCGGTACGGCGGCGGTCCTGGTCGACTCCAAACACGCGATAGCCGACCGGCTCCCCTGGGCCGCGGGCTTCATAGCGATCGTCACCCTGCTCCTGGTCTTCCTCCTCACCGGCAGCGTGCTGATCCCGATCCAGGCGGTGCTGCTCAACGCGCTCAGCCTGACGGCGATGTTCGGCGCGGTGGTCTGGGTCTTCCAGGACGGCCATCTGTCGGGCCTGCTCGGCTTCACCAGCCCAGGATCGATAGAGACGACGCTCCCCGTCCTCATGTTCTGCGTCGCCTTCGGTCTCTCCATGGACTACGGAGTCTTCCTGCTCTCCCGGATAAAGGAGGAGTACGACCACACGGGCGACCACCGGGAGGCGGTCCGCTTCGGCCTCCAGCGCACCGGCGGACTGATCACCGCGGCCGCGGTCATCCTCGCCGTGGTGATGGTCGCGATCGGCACCTCACGCGTGACCAACACCAAGATGCTCGGCCTGGGTATCGCGCTCGCCGTGCTGATGGACGCGATGGTCGTCCGCAGTCTGCTGGTCCCGGCGGTCATGCGCCTCACGGGCCGCGCGACCTGGTGGGCACCAGGGCCGCTGCGGCGCTTCCACGACCGGTTCGGACTGAGCGAGGGCGAGGCGGAGCCGGACGGCCCCCGGCAGGCGGACGACCGGGAGCACGACAGGGAGCACGACAGGGAGGGCGGCAGGGAGGACGACCGGGAGCGGGACAAGGTCGAGACGCGCGGATAGCGTTCGCCCCGGAAGGGTGATCTTCGGGCGGAGGGGCCAGACGGATGCGGGCAGTGGTGTTCGAGCGGTACGAGGAGCCGGCCGAGGTGCGCGAGGTGGCGGACCCGGTGCCCGCGGAGCACGGGGTGGTGGTGCGGGTCGAGGCCACCGGGCTGTGCCGCAGCGACTGGCACGGCTGGATGGGGCACGACCCGGACATCACACTGCCGCATGTGCCGGGCCACGAACTCGCGGGGACCGTCGAGGCGGTCGGTGCGCGGGTGACCGGCTGGCGCCCCGGCGACCGGGTCACCGTCCCGTTCGTCTGCGCCTGCGGGACGTGTCCCTCCTGCGCGGCGGGTGACCAGCAGGTGTGCGAGCGGCAGACCCAGCCGGGGTTCACCCACTGGGGTTCCTTCGCCCAGTACGTGGCACTCGACCACGCCGAGGTGAACCTGGTGGCGGTGCCGGACGAGCTGTCCTTCGCGACGGCGGCGTCGCTGGGCTGCCGGTTCGCCACGGCGTTCCGCGCGGTGGTCGCGCAGGGCCGGGTGGCGGCGGGGGAGTGGGTCGCGGTGCACGGCTGCGGAGGCGTGGGACTGTCGGCGGTGATGATCGCGGCGGCGGCCGGGGCGCGGGTCGTGGCCGTGGACCTCGCACCCCAGGCCCTGGACCTGGCACGGAAGTTCGGCGCGGTGGAGGTCGTGGACGCCTCGCGGGTCGGGGACACGGCGGCGGCGGTCCGGGAACTGACCGGCGGCGGTGCCCACCTCTCCCTCGACGCGCTCGGCTCCCCGGTCACCTGTGCGGCCTCGGTGAACGGCCTGCGCCGCCGGGGGCGCCACGTCCAGGTCGGTCTGCTGCCCGAGGACCCCGCGGTTCCGATGGCCCGGGTGATCGGCCTTGAACTCGAACTCCTGGGCAGCCACGGCATGCAGGCACACGCCTACCCCCGCATGCTCGAACTGGTCCGCGCCGGGGTGCTCCGCCCCGACCTCCTGGTCACCTCCACCATCCCGCTGGACGCGGTCCCCGCGGCCCTGGCGGCGATGGGGACGGCGCCGGGGGCGGGGGTGACGGTCATCGAACCGTGGAGCTGAGCCCGGACAGGGGCTGTGCCCCGCACCGGGCGAGGGGCGGGGCACAGCGCGTGGGCGCGGCGAGTGGGCACCGTGAGTGCGTGTGGCGAGCGGGGCGGGGCCCGTGGTCAGTCTCTTCGACCGCGGTTACCGGGGCGGGAGGCAACCCAGGCGCGGACGGTGTCCGCGTACCAGTAGGGCTTCCCGCTCTCCACGTGGTCGGGCGGCGGCAGCAGTCCGTGCTTGCGGTACGACCGCACGGTGTCCGGCTGCACCTTGATGTGCGCCGCGATCTCCTTGTACGACCAGAGCCTACGGTCGGTCATGAGTGGCACCTCCCTGCGCGCGTCGCGGCGGCGGCCGGGGGGTGGCCATCGGGGGAGCCGGGCGCTGCGCTGGCGATCACAAAGCCTGCGCTCGTTGAACGACACAGAGTGACCGCAGGGCAGGGCCTGTTGGCCGGGTGTGACACAAGACCTGCGTACACGCGACATGTGTGACAGGGCGGTGGTTTTTGTGACACGCGTGACGCATTCGCGCCGAGGGGACCGTAGAGCCGAGGAGACCGTCGAGACGTATGCGCGGCGGGGGGCCGGTGGCGGGCCGGGTGCGTCGTGCGTACGTGAGCGGTGGGTCGGACCCACTCCAGGTCCGGCCCACCAGCTCCCCGCATCCCCCTCGGAAGCCGTCCGCGTCCCCCCGTCGGATCAGCCGCCGGATGTTCAGCCTGCAATCAACGGAGCCCACCGGTCTTGGAAAAAATCGCACCCCGGTCACTTTGATCGCTCCGGTCGGGGGAGAGCACCAGGCTGGTCGCCTCCCCGGCCATCCGATCGGCCCCCGGCGGACCGGGCCGTGGAACGGGCTGAACTCCGCGGGCCGCCGTGAACTCCCGCGGTGTGCACCCCGTCATCGCCCGGAACTCGCCGCTGAGGTGGGCCTGGTCGTAGAACCCGCAGGCCACCGCCGTCTCCGCCTGTGAGCGTCCCGCGGCGAGCAGCCGCCGGGCCCGTTCCAGGCGCAGCACCCGGGCCGCCGCCTTGGGGCCGAGCCCGATCTGCTCCCGGAAACGATTCTCCAACTGCCGTACGCTCCAGCCGACGTCCTCGGCGAGCCGGGCCACCGGCATCGCGCCCCAGGTCCGTTGCAGCTGCGCCCACGCCCGCACCACCCGTGCCGAACCGGGCGTCCCCGCCGAGCGCCAGCGCACGAGGACGTCGTCCAGCAGTTCGAAGCGTTCCGGCCATCCCGGCAACGCGGCCAGCGCGGCGGAGAGTTCACCGACGCTCCGCAGCCGGGGCCCGCCCGGGCCCGCGTCCCGCGAGCCCAGTCCATGCGGGAGTTCGTCGGGATCCAGGGTGCGGTCGGCGAGTTCGTACTGCGGTGTGCCGAAGAGGGTGAACGCGGCCCAGGGGGCGAGCAGCACCTCGATGCCCGCCAGCCGTCCGTCGTGTTCGCCGACGGCCGCGGTGGTGGCCGGTCCCGAGAACACCGACCTGAGGGTGACGGGGGGACGGCCCACGCGTGAGATGCGCAGGGGCTGTTCGAAGCCCAGCAACAGGGTCGCCGCGCCGATCGGCGCCTCCAGCCTGCGCCGCGGCCGGTCGAGCGCGAGCCGGATCCCGCGGTAGCTGATCACCCCGGGCCGCAGTCGTGGATGCGGCCGTGCGAGGGCCGTCTCCCAGGCACCGCCGGGACCGTGCCCCGCCCGCGAGACGATTCGCGTCACCATCGGCCCTCCCGCCGCCGCCCGCACCCGGGGAACCCCCATGGTGCAACGCGGCACGGCGACGCCGGAAGGCCCGCCGAGCCCCGGGCTCTCGACGGGCCCCACGGCTCCCCGCGGAGGGTCAGGCTCCGCGGGACACTATGAAGCGGTCACGCCGGACGGTCAGGCTCCGCAGGACCTCAGGAACGCCCGGGTGCGCTGGGCGATCGGCAGCGGCTTGTCCGGCGGGCACGGGTACATGTCCTGCTCGACGATGGCGAAGAGTTCGACGTCGAGCTTCTGGGCGGCGGCGAGGACGGGCTCGAGCGCCGGTACGCCGGACGGCGGTTCGCACATCACGCCCTTGGCCACGGCGGGCCCGAACGGCACCTCGTTCGCCCGCACCTCGGCCAGGACCAGCGGATCCACCTGCTTGAGGTGGAGGTAGCCGATGCGCTCCCCGTAGGTCTCGATGAGCTTGACGCTGTCGCCGCCGCAGTACGCGTAGTGGCCGGTGTCCAGGCACAGCGACACCAGGGAGGAGTCGGTCGCGTCGAGGAAACGCGTGACGTTCTCCTCGCTGTCGATGTGCGTGTCCGCGTGCGGGTGGACGACGATCTTCAGCCCGTAGCGCTCCCGCACCTCATGGGCGAGCCGCTCGGTCTGAGCGGTCAGATTGCGCCACTGCGTCGGCGTCAGCGCGCTGTCCTCCAGTACCGCGCCCGTCTTGTCGTCCCGCCAGAACGCCGGGATGACGACGAGGTGCTCGGCGCCCATCGCCTGGGTGAGCGCGGCGATGTCCGAGACGTGCGCCCAGGTGGCGTCCCACACCTCGGGACCCCGGTGCAGCCCGGTGAAGACGGTGCCGGCCGACACGGTGAGCCCGCGCCGCGCGGTCTCCTCCTTGAGCACCGCCGGATCCGTGGGCAGGTAACCGTAGGGGCCCAGCTCGATCCACTCGTACCCGGACTGGGAGACCTCGTCGAGGAAGCGCTGCCAGGGGACCTGCTGAGGGTCGTCGGGGAACCAGACGCCCCAGGAGTCCGGAGCCGAACCGATCCGGATGCGGGACAGTGAGGACTGAGGTGATGCCTGCGGTGACAACGACGTCATGGGCGTCAGCTTCGGGCGGCACGAGGGAGGTGTCAAGGCCTGGTCCGAATGTCCGGACAAACTGTTGACAGGGCTCCCCGCGCGGCGCTAGACCTTGGGGGAGCCGAAGCGAAGGGAAGTCGATGGCGTACGACCTGATCACCATGGGGCGGATCGGTGTGGACCTCTACCCGTTGCAGACGGGGGTCCCGCTGGCCCAGGTGACGTCCTTCGGGAAGTTCCTGGGCGGCTCGGCGACGAACGTCGCGGTGGCCGCGTCCCGGCTCGGACGGCGTACGGCGGTGATCACGCGCACCGGTGACGACCCCTTCGGCGCGTACCTCCACGAGGCGCTGCGCGGCTTCGGCGTGGACGACCGCTGGGTCACCCCGGTCGCCGGGCTGCCCACCCCGGTGACGTTCTGCGAGATCTTCCCGCCCGACGACTTCCCGCTGTACTTCTACCGGCAGCCCAAGGCCCCGGACCTGGAGATCGACGCGCACGACCTCGACCTGGACGCCGTCCGTGAGGCGCGCATCTTCTGGGTGACCGGGACCGGCCTGAGTGAGGAGCCCAGCCGGACGGCGACGCTCGCCGCGCTCGCCCACCGCGCCAAGTCCGCCACGACGGTCTTCGACCTCGACTGGCGGCCCATGTTCTGGAAGAGCACGGCCGGGAACACCCCCGAGGACTCCGCCCGAGCCTTCTACGCCGAGGCCCTGCGCCACACCACCGTCGCCGTCGGCAACCTCGACGAGGTCGAGATCGCCACCGGCGTCCGCGAACCGCACGCGGCGGCCGAGGCCCTCCTCAAGGCGGGCGTCGAACTCGCCGTCGTCAAACAGGGCCCCAAGGGCGTCCTCGCCGTCCACCGCGACGGCACGTCGGCCGAGGTCCCGCCGCTCCCGGTGACGGTCCTCAACGGCCTCGGCGCCGGTGACGCGTTCGGCGGTTCCCTCTGCCACGGCCTGCTCGCCGGCTGGGACCTGGAGCGGATCATGCGGCACGCCAACGCGGCCGGTGCCATCGTCGCCTCCCGGCTGGAGTGCTCCTCCGCGATGCCGACCCCCGAAGAGGTCGAGGACGCGCTCATGGCGGGAGCGGTCCGATGAGGGCGGGACGCGTGGGACACGAGGGCGGAGACCCCGTGCTGCCCCCGGCTCCCTCCGCGCCGCTCCGAACCGTCGACACGGCGGAGCTCGTCCGGCTCCGCGCCCACCGCCCCGAAGCCATCGCCGAGGCCGCCGCGCGCCGCCCCCGCCGCCCCCTCGTGGGCGACAACGGGCGGCTGATGATCATCGCCGCGGACCATCCGGCCCGCGGGGCGCTCGCCGTCGGCGACCGCAAGTTCGCCATGGCGAACCGCGCGGACCTGCTGGAACGGCTCTGCCTCGCGCTCTCCCGTCCCGGCGTCGACGGCGTCCTCGCGACCGCCGACATCCTCGACGACCTGCTGCTCCTGGGCGCCCTCGACCACAAGGTGGTCCTCGGCTCGATGAACCGCGGTGGCCTCCAGGGCGCCTCCTACGAGCTGGACGACCGATTCACCGGCCACCGTCCGCAGGACATCGAACGGCTCGGCTTCGACGCGGGCAAGCTGCTGCTGCGCATCGACTACGACGATCCGGGCTCGCTCGACACCCTCGAATCCACGGCCCGCACGATCGACGCGATGGCGGAGCGTCATCTCCCGGTCTTCGTCGAACCGTTCCTCAGCCGCCGCACCCCCGGGGGCAGGCTGGTCAACGACCTGAGTGCCGAGGCCGTCATCAAGTCCATCGCCATCGCCAGTGGTCTGGGCGGCAGTTCGGCGTACACCTGGCTGAAGGTCCCCGTCACCGACAACCCGGACGACATGGCCCGGGTCATGGAGACCTCCACCCTGCCCGCCGTACTGCTCGGCGGCGATGTCGGCGAGGACCAGGAGAGCGCGTACGAGAAGTGGCGCGGCGCGCTCCAACTGCCCACCGTGCAGGGCCTGGTCGTCGGCCGCTCGCTGCTCTACCCGGCCGACGGGGACGTGACCGCCGCGGTGGACACCGCCGTAGGACTGCTGTGAGGACCCGATGACGGACCCCAGGACGCACTCGACGACGGACGTGCCCCGGAGCGACGGCCTGTACGTGCCCAAGGGCGCCACCGCCGGCGGGCTGTACGCCGTCGACATCGACCCCAAGTACGCCGGCTGGACCCACAGCAGCCTGCGCGTGGTCGAACTCGGACCGGGCGGCACCCACACCTTCACCACCGGCGACAGCGAGTGGATCGTGCTTCCGCTCGGTGGCGCCTGTACGGTGCGCATAGAGGACGAAGAGTTCCAAATCCTGGGCAGGGAAAGCGTGTTCGCGGGGGTCTCCGACTTCGCGTACGTGCCCCGTGACGCCCGGGCCCAGATCGCCTCCGGTGCGGGAGGCCGCTTCGCCCTGGCAGGAGCGAAGTGCGAGCGCCGACTCCCCGCCCGCTACGGCCCCGCGCCGGAGGTCCCCGTCGAAGACCGAGGCAGTGGCAACTGCGCACGTCAGGTGCGCAATTTCGCCTCCGCCGACGCCTTCGAGTGCGACAAGCTCATCGCCGTCGAGGTCATCACCCCCGGCGGCAACTGGTCCTCGTATCCGCCGCACAAGCACGACGAGCACCGGCCCGGTGTCGAGTCGGAGCTGGAGGAGATCTACTACTTCGAGATCGACGGCCCGAACGGATTCGGCTATCAGCGCGTATTCCCTTCGCGCGAGGGCGGATCCGACGTCCTCGCCGAGGTCCGCACCGGCGATGCCGTCCTCGTCCCCGACGGATGGCACGGCCCGTCCATCGCCCAGCCCGGCCACACCATGTACTACCTGAACGTGATGGCCGGACCGGGCGAGGACAGGGAGTGGCGGATCTGCTTCCACCCGGGACACCTAGAGAGCACAGAGGGATACCGATGACCTCAACGACGAGGCTGACGGTCGCACAGGCGCTGGTGCGCTTCCTGGCCGCCCAGTACACGGAGCGGGACGGTGAGCGGCAGCGGCTGATCGGCGCGACCTGGGGCATTTTCGGTCATGGCAACGTCGCCGGACTCGGCCAGGCACTGATCGAGTACGCCGACGAGATGCCGTACCACCAGGGCCGTAACGAGCAGTCGATGGTGCACGCGGCGGTCGGCTACGCACGCCAGTCCAACCGGCTGTCGGCGCACGCCGTGACCACCTCCATCGGACCCGGCGCCACCAACCTCGTCACCGGCGCCGCGCTCGCGACGATCAACCACCTCCCGGTGCTCCTGCTGCCCGGCGACATCTTCGCGACCCGCCCCGCCGACCCGGTCCTCCAGCAGCTCGAGGTCCCCTACGCGGGCGATGTGTCGGTCAACGACTGTCTGCGCCCGGTGTCGAAGTACTTCGACCGCGTCACCCGGCCCGAGGCGCTGATCCCCGCCGCCCTGCAGGCCATGCGCGTGCTCACCGACCCGGTCGAGACCGGCGCCGTCACGCTCGCGCTGCCGCAGGACGTGCAGGCGGAGGCGTACGACTGGCCGGAGGAGTTCTTCCGGGAGCGGACCTGGACCGTGCGCCGTCCGGCGGCCGACGCCTCCGAGTTGGCCGCCGCCGTCACGGCGATCCGTGAGGCCCGGCGCCCGCTGATCGTCGCGGGTGGCGGGGTGCACCACAGCCGTGCCGAGGACGTGCTCGCCGAACTCGCCGCCGCCACCGGCATCCCCGTCGCCTCCACGCAGGCGGGTAAGGGATCACTGAAGTGGGACCACCCGCAGGACGTCGGCGGCGTGGGCCACACCGGCACGGCGACCGCGGACGAGCTCGCCCGCACTGCCGACCTGGTGATCGGCGTCGGTACCCGCTACACCGACTTCACCACCGCCTCCGGCACCCTCTTCACCGCCTCGAACGTCCGCTTCCTGAACCTCAACATCGCGCCGTACGACGGCCACAAGCTGTCGGGGATCCCGCTGATCGCGGACGCGCGGGCCGGGCTTGAAGCGCTCACCGAGGCGCTGCTGCTGCACGGGCACCGCGTCGAGCCCGCGTACGCCACCGAGTACACGGACGACAAGGAGCGCTGGGAGTACCGCGTCGACGCGGCGTACGAGGCCGAGGACATCGACATCCGGCCCACCCAGCCGCAGGTCCTCGGCGTCCTCGACGAGCTCGTCACCGAGGACGACATCCTGATCAACGCGGCCGGCTCGCTCCCCGGCGACCTGCACAAACTGTGGCGGGCCCGGTCGCGCGACCAGTACCACGTCGAGTACGGCTACTCGTGCATGGGCTACGAGATCCCGGCCGCGATCGGCGTCCGGATGGCGGCCCCCGACCGGCCCGTGTGGGCGCTGGTCGGCGACGGCACCTACCTGATGATGCCGACCGAGATCGTCACCGCCGTGCAGGAGGGCGTCGCGATCAAGGTCCTCATACTCCAGAACCACGGGTACGCCTCCATCGGCGGCCTCTCCGAGTCCGTGGGCGCCGAGCGGTACGGCACCGCCTACCGCTACCGCTCCGAGGACCGTACGTACACGGGGGCGCCGCTGCCCGTCGATCTCGCCGCCAACGCGGCCAGCCTCGGCATGCGGGTGCTGCGCGCGAAGACCGTCCGTGACCTGCGGGCGGCCCTTGCCGAGGCGCGCGCCGCGGACACTCCCACATGTGTCTACGTGGAGACACAAACGGCAGACACTGTGTCGGGCGCGCCCCCGGCCCAAGCCTGGTGGGATGTACCTGTGGCCGAGACCGCGACCCGATCGTCGGCGGTCAAGGCACGTGAGGAGTACGACCGGCACGTCGCCGCCCGACGCCGCCATCTGTGAAGGAGTTTTTGGCCATGACGAAGACCGTCAACCACTGGATCGGTGGCAAGACCGTCGAGGGTGCGTCGGGTACGTACGGGCCGGTCACCGACCCGGCGACCGGTGCCGTGACCACACAGGTCGCCTTCGCGACCGTCGACGAGGTGGACGCCGCGGTCGCCGCCGCCAAGGACGCGTACGTGACCTGGGGCCAGTCCTCGCTGGCCAAGCGGTCCACGATCCTCTTCAAGTTCCGGGCGCTGCTCGACGCGAACCGGGACGCGATCGCCGAGCTGATCACCGCCGAGCACGGCAAGGTGCACTCGGACGCGCTCGGCGAGGTGGCGCGCGGTCTGGAGATCGTCGACCTGGCGTGCGGGATCACCGTGCAGCTGAAGGGCGAGCTGTCGACCGAGGTGGCCTCCAAGGTCGACGTGGCGTCGATCCGGCAGCCGCTGGGCGTCGTCGCGGGCATCACGCCGTTCAACTTCCCGGCCATGGTGCCGATGTGGATGTTCCCGATCGCCATCGCGTGCGGCAACACCTTCGTGCTGAAGCCCTCCGAGAAGGACCCGTCGGCGTCCATGAAGGTCGCCGAGCTGCTCGCGGAGGCCGGTCTGCCCGACGGCGTCTTCAACGTCGTCCACGGTGACAAGGTGGCCGTCGACCGCCTCCTGGAGCACCCGGACGTCAAGGCGGTGTCCTTCGTCGGCTCGACCCCGATCGCCCGCTACATCCACACCACGGCCTCCGCGAACGGCAAGCGTGTGCAGGCCCTGGGCGGTGCCAAGAACCACATGCTGGTCCTCCCGGACGCCGACCTGGACGCGGCCGCCGACGCCGCGGTGTCGGCCGCCTACGGTTCCGCCGGCGAGCGCTGCATGGCCATCTCCGCCGTCGTCGCGGTCGGCTCGGTCGGCGACGTGCTGGTGGAGAAGATCCGCGAGCGCGCCGAGAAGATCAAGATCGGCCCCGGCAACGACCCGACCTCCGAGATGGGTCCGCTGATCACGGCCGTGCACCGCGACAAGGTGGCGTCCTACGTCAAGGGCGCGGCGGCGCAGGGCTCCGAGGTCGTCCTCGACGGCACCGGGTACACGGTCGAGGGGTACGAGGACGGCCACTGGATCGGCCTCTCGCTGCTCGACAGGGTGCCGGTGACCTCGGACGCGTACAAGGACGAGATCTTCGGCCCGGTGCTGTGCGTGCTGCGTGTGGACACCTACGAGGAGGGTGTCGCCCTCATCAACGCGTCGCCCTTCGGCAACGGCACCGCGATCTTCACCCGGGACGGCGGCGCGGCCCGCCGCTTCCAGCTGGAGGTCGAGGCGGGCATGGTCGGCGTGAACGTGCCGATCCCGGTGCCCGTCGGCTACCACTCGTTCGGTGGCTGGAAGGACTCCCTCTTCGGGGACCACCACATCTACGGCAACGACGGCACGCATTTCTACACCCGCGGCAAGGTCGTCACCACCCGCTGGCCGGACCCGGCCGACGCCCCGACGGGCGTGGACCTGGGCTTCCCGCGCAACCACTGAGCGACCCGCCGGTGCCCCGCCCTCTGACCGGGGGGCGGGGCACCGCCGTGTTCGCGTGCTCAGCTCTGCTGCTGGGCGGCGGCCCTCAGCTCCTCGGTCATGTCACCGGTCCGCGCGGCGGGCGGAGCCTCGACCCCGGCCGTGGCGCCGAACTTCGCGAAGTCCATGGTGACCCTCATGTTGCTGATCTCCTGCGCCAGCCGGACCGGCAGGCCCTCGGCGTCGACCCAGATGTCCGTGGTGATCGAGTCGGCCATGGTGAAGAACGAGTCCAGGAGGGCGTTCTCGCCGTCGAAGGCCTCCTCCAGCCTGCCCTTGTGCGCCCGGTCGATCACGGGGGCGTAGTGGGTGGCGCTCCGCCCGTTCACGGGCGCCCGGCCGAGGTCCTTCACGTCGGTGGCGTGCCTGAGCGCCTGCAGGGAGGCCGTCGGACTGCTGCCGCCGTGGTGCCCGCTGAACTTCGCGGAGCCCTTCTCGCCGAACACCGCCGGCCCGTCGACCTTCATCCACTCCTTGCCCTTGAGCGGGCCGGAGGGCTGCGGGTCGACGCCGTAGTAGTAGGCGCCGTCGACGAACACCATGCGGATGGTCGCGGACGCCGTCAGATCCCGCATGTCGACGGCTTCGGCGGCCGTCATGACGTCGAAGGCGTACCCGCCGCGCCAGGAGTAGGTGCCCGTCATGGTGACGGGAGTGCTGCCCGGGCCCATGTCCATGGTCTCGTCGTGGCTGACCGCCCCGGCGGTCTTCTTCGTGGCCCCCGCGCCGCATCCGGTCATCCCGGCCGTCCCGGAGTGCGGACCAATCCTGGTGAATTTCGAGGCCTCGACTGCGGTTCTCGTCATGAGGTGATGAAACGGATACCATAGGCAGTTTGTTGTTATGACCTTCGAAAGCAAGGTCACAGTTCGATGAGTCTTGATGATTGCAACATGTAGGCGTCGGGGCCTGGGAAAGCGATGTGACCTGCGTCGCTTCGCCGGTGCGGATTCCGTAGGTAAACGGCCATTGACGCAACGGTTTCCGTCAAGGTTCCATCAACGCCGGGAGCGGACGACGAGATGAACGACGCGAGCCGCCGGAGGCGATAGCGCTCCCGACCGAATCACCTGACGCACGAGTCGTCTTCTGACGCATGAGTCGATCGGAACCGCTTCATGACCGACACGCTCCGCCCTGTCGAGCAGGCCCTCCCGGACGCCGCCCCCACGGCCTCCGGGAGCCCCCAAAAGCTCAAGCGCTCCATCGGCATCGTCGGCGGCACCCTGCTGACGCTCTCGTGCGTGACGCCCGCCTCCACGCTCTTCGTGGTCGTACCCGACCTGTTCTCGTCCCTCGGTACGGCGACCGCGCTCACCATCGCGATCGGCTCGCTGCTCTGTATCGCCGTGGCGTTCTGCTACTCGGAGCTGGGCACCCTCATCCCCAGCGCGGGCGGCGAGTACGCCATGGTGTCGACGATGGCCGGACGACTCGCGGGCTGGCTGGTCTTCGTGCTCTCCCTCCTCGTCGTCATGATCGTGCCGCCGGTGATCGCGATGGGCACCGCGGACTACCTGGCGCCGATCGTGCACCTCAACCCGTCGATGGCGGGCGCGGGCGTGATGCTCCTGGCCACCCTCGCGGGCCTGCTCGACCTGCGGGCCAACGCCTGGATCACCGGCGTCTTCCTCGTCCTGGAGGTCATCGCGGCGGCCGTCGTGGCGGTGCTGGGCTTCACGCACAGCCGGCGCGGCGTGGGCAGCCTCACCTCGATGCAGGTGGCGGGCTCCGGCGGTCACACGGACACCGTGACAGCCATGCTGGTGGTCTCGGGGCTCGCGATCGCCCTCTTCATCACCCAGGGCTTCTCGACCGCGGTCTACCTCTCCGAGGAACTGGAGAACCCGCGCCGCAACGTCGCCCGTACGGTCCTGGCCACCCTCGCCATCTCGACCGTGATCATCCTGGTCCCGGTCGTCGCGATCACCATGGGTGCCTCGGACCTGTCCACCCTCACCGGCGGCGACATCAGCAGCATGGTCACCGCCTGGTCCAACTCCGCCGTCGGCACCTTCGTCAGCCTCTGCGTCGCCCTCGCGATCATCAACGCGGGCATCGTCATGGTCATCCAGAACTCCCGGGTGCTGTTCGCCTCCGCCCGTGACAAGGCCTGGCCCGAGCCGATCAACCAGAGCCTCTCCCGCCTCGGCCGCTTCGGCTCCCCGTGGGTCGCCACCCTCCTGGTGGGCGTCCCCGGCGCCCTCCTGTGCTTCGTCAACCTGGACACCCTGTACGGCGTCACGGGCGTCTCGGTGACGGCCATGTACCTGCTCGTCGCGGTCGCCGCCCTGCTCGCCCGGCGCGGCCAGCACCGCCACACCCCGGCCTGGCGCATGCCGCTGTGGCCCGCGATGCCGGTGCTCCTGATCGCGGTCCTCGCCTACATCCTGAGCCAGCAGGAGGCGACGTACCTGCTGTGGACCGGCGGCATCACAGCCGTCGCCACCCTCTACTGGGCCTTCTACCTCCGCCCGCGCCGCGAGACCCGCTGGCTGGTGTCGATCCCGGAGGACGTCCAGGCCTGAGCCCTCCGGGGTGCACGCGAAGTCCCACGTCACCACCGCGCTCGTGAAGATGCCCGAGCGGGCTCGTACCACGGGCGCGGTATACGGGAGGGGCCTCGTACGCCCGGAGGAGGGGTGCGGGTTCAGACCGGCGGCTGCCTTCGTTGTCGGTGGCGGCCCGTACCGTTGACACATGGATCTTCGACTGCCCCGACTGCGCGGGCCCGCACGGCGAGGACGCCGACGGTGGTTCGCCGCCGCGGCCGCCGTCGTCGTGCTCGCCGGCGCCGGTACGTGGACCGCTGTCGCCTCGGACGACGGGCCGGCTGTCCACCGCACCGACCGTGTGATGACCACGGGCGCCGGGGTGAACATCGACACGTCGTTCTTCACCGCGGGCTCCGGCCGCCGCCCCGCCGTGCTCCTCGGGCACGGCTTCGGCGGCAGCAAGGACGACATGCGGCGGGAGGCGGAGCAACTCGCCCGCGACGGATACGCGGTGATGACCTGGTCGGCGCGCGGCTTCGGCCGTTCCACCGGCAAGATCGGGCTGAACGACCCCAAGGGCGAGGTCGCCGACGTCTCCAAGCTCATCGACTGGCTGGCCAAGCGGCCCGAGGTCCGGCTCGACAAGAGCGGCGACCCGCGCGTGGGAGTCGCCGGAGGCTCGTACGGCGGAGCGATCTCCCTGCTGGCCGCCGGGTACGACAAGAGGGTCGACGCGATCGCCCCCTCGATCACGTACTGGAACCTGGCGGACGCGCTCTTCCCGAACGACGTGTTCAAGAAGCTCTGGGCCGGCATCTTCATCAACACCGGCGGCGGCTGCGACCGCTTCGAGGCGCAGCTGTGCGCGATGTACAACCGGGTGGCGGAGTCGGGGAAGCCGGACGCCCAGGCGCGCGCCCTGCTGGAGCAACGCTCGCCGTCCGCCGTCGGCGACCGCATCAAGGTGCCCACGCTCATCCTGCAGGGCCAGACCGACTCCCTCTTCCCGCTCGGCCAGGCCGACGCGATGGCCAAGGCGATCCGGGCCAACGGCGCGCCCGTGGACGTCGACTGGATCGCCGGCGGGCACGACGGCGGCGACCCGGAGACGAGCCGCGTCGAGGCCCGTGTCGGCTCCTGGTTCGACCGCTATCTGAAGGACGACAAGAACGCCGACACCGGTCCCGCCTTCCGCATCACCCGCACCGGCGGCATCGACTCCACCGACGGCGCCGCGCGGCTGCGGGGCGCGAGCGGGGACGTCTACCCCGGCCTGGAGAGCGCCGAGCGCGCCATCGCGCTGAGCGACGGCCGACGCGAGCAGACCTTCCAGAACCCCGCGGGCGCGAGTCCGCCCGCGATCTCCGCCCTCCCCGGACTCGGCGGCACCGGCGGCCTGTCCCAGCTGTCCGCGCTCGGGCTCGGAGTGTCCCTCGACTTCCCGGGCCAGTACGCGCGGTTCGACTCCTCGGCGCTCCGCGGCGACCTGCGGATCACCGGGGCGCCGACCGTGACCGTCCACGTCCGGTCGAGCACCGACGACGCGGTCCTCTTCGGGAAGGTGTACGACGTCGGGCCGGGCGCCACCCAGCCGGTACTGCCCTCGCAGCTGGTGGCGCCCGTGCGGGTGACCGGCGCGAAGGCGGGCAAGGACGTCACGATCGTGCTGCCCGCAGTCGACCACGAGATCCAGAAGGGCCACCGGCTGCGCCTGGTCCTCGCCTCGACGGACCTCGGCTACGCCTCACCGGCGGCCCCGGCGACGTACACGGTCTCCCTGAAGAGCGACCTGCACGTGCCCACCGCGCCCGGCGTGAAGACCGCCGCCGCCGCGCTGCCCTCCTGGGTGTGGTGGCTGCCCCTGGCCGGCGCGCTCGCCGCCGCCGCACTCCTGCTGACCGGTCGTCGCCGTACGGCCCCGGTCGCACCCGACCCCGAGCTCGCCGAAGTCCCGCTCCAGATCACCGACCTGAGCAAGCGGTACGCGAAGTCGGCGGACCGGTACGCGGTACGGGACCTGTCGTTCCGCGTGGAGAAGGGCCAGGTCCTGGGCCTGCTGGGACCGAACGGCGCGGGCAAGACGACCACGCTGCGCATGCTGATGGGCCTCATCAAGCCCGACGGCGGCGAGATCCGCGTCTTCGGGCACGCGATCCGGCCCGGCGCCCCGGTGCTCTCCCGGGTCGGGGCGTTCGTCGAGGGCGCGGGCTTCCTGCCGCACCTCTCGGGCCGCGAGAACCTGGAGCTGTACTGGCAGGCGACGGGCCGTCCGGCCGAGGACGCCCACATGGAGGAGGCGCTGGAGATCGCGGGCCTGGGCGACGCGCTGGCCCGCGCGGTCCGCACCTACTCCCAGGGCATGCGCCAGCGCCTGGCCATCGCCCAGGCGATGCTGGGTCTTCCGGACCTCCTCATCCTCGACGAGCCGACCAACGGTCTCGACCCGCCCCAGATCCGCGAGATGCGCGAGGTCATGATCCGCTACGCCGCCGCGGGCCGCACGGTCATCGTCTCCAGCCACCTGCTGGCCGAGGTCGAGCAGTCCTGCACCCACCTGGTGGTCATGGACCGCGGCCGGCTGATCCAGGCCGGCCCGGTGAGCGAGATCGTCGGCTCCGGCGACACCCTGCTCGTGGGTACGGGTGAGCCCGTGGAGGGGCCGGTCGTCGAGAAGGTCGGCGCGCTGCCCGGCGTGGCCTCGGCCGTCGCCGCCGAGGGCGGGCTGCTGGTCCGCCTCGACGAGGGCGGCAGCGCCGAACGCCTGCTCGTGGAACTCGTACGACTGGAAGTCCCCGTGCGGTCGGTGGGCCCCCACCGTCGGCTGGAGGACGCGTTCCTCACCCTGATCGGAGGTGCCGCATGAGCACGCTCGTCGAACGGGCCGAGACGGCGGACGGCTACCGGGCGCGGCACACGCTGCCGCTCCGCGTAGAGCTGCTGCGGCAGTTGAAGCGGCGCCGCACGCTCGTCATGGGCGCGATCCTCGCGGTGCTGCCCTTCGTCCTCGTCGTCGCGTTCGCGATCGGCGGTGACCCGGGCTCGCGCAACGGGCAGGTCACCCTGATGGACACGGCGACCGCGTCGGGCGCCAACTTCGCCGCGGTGAACCTCTTCGTCTCCGCGGGCTTCCTGCTGGTCATCCCCGTCGCGCTGTTCTGCGGGGACACGATCGCCTCCGAGGCGAGCTGGTCCTCGCTGCGCTATCTGCTCGCGGCCCCCGTACCGCGGGCCCGGCTGTTGTGGTCCAAGCTCACCGTCGCCCTCGGCCTCAGCCTCGCCGCCATGGTGCTGCTGCCGATCGTCGCCATAGCGGTGGGCACGGCGGCGTACGGCTGGGGGCCGCTGGAGATCCCCACCGGCGGCGCGCTCTCCGCCGGCACCGCGGCCCAGCGGCTCCTCGTGGTCATCGCGTACGTCTTCGTGTCCCAACTCGTCACGGCGGGGCTCGCGTTCTGGCTGTCCACCAAGACGGACGCGCCCCTGGGCGCGGTCGGCGGCGCGGTCGGCCTGACGATCGTGGGGAACGTCCTGGACGCGGTCACCGCCCTCGGCCACTGGCGCGACTTCCTGCCCGCACACTGGCAGTTCGCCTGGGCCGACGCCATCCAGCCCAACCCGGAGTGGGGCGGCATGATCCAGGGCACCGCGATTTCGATAACGTACGCCCTCGTCCTGTTCGCCCTGGCCTTCCGGGGTTTCCGGCGCAAGGACATCGTGTCGTAGATCTCCGGAGCGTCACCTACCGGTCTCGACGACCGCCCTTCGTGGCCGCTTCGAGATCCATCCGCAACGCTCCGTAGCGCACATCCGGGCCCCCTCGGGCGTCACAGTCACAGACGTCGGCCCAACGACGTCGGCAGACAGCCGGCGAACAGGCGACTCACCGAGGGGGCACGGATGACACTGACGGGGAACGACGAACACACAGGGCGACCGCGGCGGCAGCCGAGGATCGGGCGACCGTGGCGACCGGTCGCCGCCCTGATCGGCCTGACGCTCGCGGGCGGCCTGCTCCTCACCGGCTGCGGCGCGAGCGACAGCAACGGCTCCTCGACGGACGGTTCGAACAAGTCCGGCGGACGCGGGTTCCCGCAGCCCGCCCCGAACCGGACCTCCGGCACCTCCCAGGGCGAACAGAAGGACACGCCGACGGGCGACGCGAACCGCGAGTTCGCGCCGTCCCCCGACTACCTCTCCACCTTCGCCCTCGACGTCGACACCGCCTCCTACGGCTACGCCCGCCGCGCCCTCGCCGACGGCCGGCTGCCCGAGGCGTCGACCGTCCGCCCCGAGGAGTTCGTCAACAGCTTCCGGCAGGACTACCGGCGCCCCGACGGCAACGGCTTCTCGGTCACCGTCGACGGTGCCCGCACCCGGGAGAAGGACTGGTCGCTGGTTCGCGTCGGCCTCGCCACCCGCGACGCCTCCCAGAGCGGTGAGCGCCCGCCCGCCGCGCTCACCTTCGTCATCGACATATCCGGCTCCATGGGCGAGCCCGGCCGACTCGACCTCGCCAAGGACGCCCTCGGCGTGATGACGGACCGGCTGCGCGACGACGACTCGATAGCCGTGGTCACCTTCAGCGACGAGGCCCGGACCGTGCTCCCGATGACCCGCCTCGGCCACCATCGCGACCGCATCTACGACGTGATCAGGGGACTGGAACCGACGGAGTCGACCAACCTCGGCGCGGGCGTGCGCACCGGGTACGCCACGGCCGTCAAGGGCCTGCGCGAGGGCGCCACCAACCGCGTCGTGCTGATCTCCGACGCCCTCGCCAACACCGGCGAGACCGACGCGGACGCCATCCTCGAGAACATCTCCACCGCCCGCCGCGAACACGGCATCACCCTCTTCGGCGTCGGCGTGGGCAGCGAGTACGGCGACGCCCTCATGGAGCGCCTCGCCGACAAGGGCGACGGCCACACCACGTACGTCTCGACCCTCGAGGACGCCCGCAAGGTCTTCTGCGAGCAGCTCCCGCAGAACATCGACCTCACGGCCCGCGACGCCAAGGCACAGGTCGCCTTCGACCCTCAGACCGTCAAGCAGTTCCGGCTGATCGGATACGACGACCGTCAGGTCGCCGACGAGGACTTCCGCAACGACCGCGTGGACGGCGGCGAGGTCGGACCCGGCCACACGGTCACCGCCCTCTACGCGGTCCGCACCAGGCCCGGCGCCTCCGGCCACCTCGCCACCGCGAGCGTCCGCTGGCTCGACCCCGAAACCCGCGCCCCGCACGAGGAGTCCGGCCAACTGGAGACCGGCTCCCTCGACGAGGACCTGTGGACCTCCTCCACCCGTCTCCAGGTCGACGCCGTGGCCGCGTACTTCGCCGACGACCTGCGCACGGGCGACGACAAGGCGAACCCGCTCCCCGGCGCCCTCCCGCTGGGCGAACTCGCCGACCGCGCCCACCGGGTGGCGTCCGCCGCGGAGGACAAGGCGGTGGACGACCTGGCGGACGCGGTGGAGCGGGCGAGTGGACTCATGGGATAGCGGCGGCGGTAAGGACTTGGCGGCAGTGTGCGGCGTACTGGCCGGGCCCGGAGTCCTTGCGCGTCCCGAGAACGCCATCAGCACTGGCTCCTCGTCGCCCGCAAGCTCAACCCGTTCTTCCAGGCGGCCGGAGGCGGTCTCCCGTGCCGAGTCCGTCCGTGCGTTCACTCCAAGGCGGTGTACGGGAAGTGAGCGGCGAAGGGTGGTTCGCCGAGTACGCCAAGAGGGCCACCGAGTACGCGAAGAGCGGGCCGCCGAGGTGCTCGGCGGCCCGCTCTCGCGGTGCTGGGATCAGCTGTTGTTCGTGCCGTTGCCCGACAGGACCGGGATGTCGTCCAGGATGTGCGACAGCGGTTCGTCGCCCTTGGCCTGGGTGGAGTTCTCGACGCACTGCTGGTTCTGCGGGGCCGACAGGACCGGGATGTCCTGGACGGCGATCGGGACGACGCCGACGAGCGAGCCCACGTTGGCCTTGGCGGGCAGGCCGACGCAGGGCTTGTTCAGCGAGCCCTGGATGAGCGCCATCTGCGGGCTCATGCTGCCGTAGGTCGCCGAGTTGCCGAACGACTGCGAGGCGCCGTAGCCGCTGACGGACGTCGTGCCACCGTCGTCGCCGATCGCCAGGGCCTGGGGGGCGGCCGCGGCCGAGATACCGGCGACAGAAGCGGCGATAGCCGCGGTTGCCCACAGCTTCTTCATGTTCATTCCCTTCGGAAAGCGGACTCCTGTTGGGGAGCTGCATGATCATCAACTGGGCAGACCGCCCAAGGGTTGCGGGTAGTGCCCCATTTGGCCCAGCATGCGGGGTGTTCGTCCCGTCGCCCGACACGCCAGTGAGCTCCTCTGAACCGACACGTAGTGGTCGATCTGGCCGACGTGTGGCGGATCAGGTCCGGGCGGCGCCGAGCAGCGTGCGGCCGATCCGCGCCATCGCCACCGCATCGGTCAGGACGTGCCTGCCCCGTGGCCTGTGCGGCGCCGCGACCAGGAACCCCGTTGTCGAGTTTCGCCGGACACGGCGGGGCCTTCTCTTCGACACGTGACTCGTGACGTGACTCGGCAAGTGAATGGTCACGTAAAGAAGATGGGCCGGCGGGCCGCCGAGAGTTCTGCGGCCCGCCGACGGAAAGCGTGCTACTTGTTGCCGACACCGTTGCCGGACAGGACCGGGATCTGGTCCAGGATGTGCGAGAGCGGTTCGTCGCCCTTGGCCTGGGTGGAGTTCTCGACGCACTGCTGGTTCTGCGGGGCCGACAGGACCGGGATGTCCTGGACGGCGATCGGGACGACGCCGACGAGCGAGCCCACGTTGGCCTTGGCGGGCAGGCCGACGCAGGGCTTGTTCAGCGAGCCCTGGATGAGCCCCATCTGCGGGCTCATGTTCCCCGTGGTCGCCGAGTTGCCGAACGACTGGGTGGCACCGGCGCCGCTGACGGACGTCGTCCCACCGTCATTCCCGATCGCCAGGGCCTGCGGCGCGGCAGCAGCGGAAGCGCCGACGGCGCAAACGGTGACCGCGGCGGCGGTCATAACCTTCTTGATCACTGGCTGGATCCATTCTGAAGAAACCCCGTCCATCGGAGCGCTTTGGTTCAACCGCCGCGGATGCCCTTGGTTGCTCCCATTCACCCTGATGGCCCAATAGGGCTGATCGGGTGAATCACCGAAACCAGTCCAGGATCGCCGGGTTGATTGCGAGAGCAGGTCGATGACGACCGCGGCACCACGTCCGCCGGTGGGCGCGACGTCAAGCAGTCGTTCAGATCCTGTCGGCCTCGCAGAAGGTATTTAAGGGAACCGTTCCTTCGCGTATGGGTGTTCGTGTGCACGTCGGTGCCGATTCGAGTACAGGGCGATTCGAGTGAATTCCCAAGCGGCGCACGTTCTTTAGTTTCTTCGGACGGTCCTCCATCGTTTACAGACTGCAGGTCGTGGTGCGAGCCGCTCAAGGTGTGCTCGCTCGGTTTCGGCCGTCATAGGGCCATGACCGCAGAGAAGGGAAATTACGTGAAGCACAAGAAGAGCGCTGTTGTTGTCGCCGGCGCGATCATGGCCCTGGGGATGGGTGCCCCGGCCTTCGCGGACGCCGGTGCCCAGGGTTCCGCCGTCGGCTCGCCGGGTGTCCTCTCGGGCAATGTGATTCAGGTCCCCATTCACGTCCCCGTCAACGTGTGCGGCAACACCGTCGACGTCATCGCCCTGCTGAACCCGGCGTTCGGCAACAGCTGCGCCAACGGCTGACGCGACAGCACCAGCCTTCCCGGCTGGATCACGGTCGGCCTTGGGTCGCTCTTTCGGCTCCAAGGCCGGCTTTCCTCACTTCTTTCAAGCAGGAAGACAACGAGATTGCGACAGAACCTGAGTAGGGGAATGGTCGTGGCCGCGGCCGCGACGAGCATCCTGTCCCTGTACGGCACCCCCGTGTTCGCGGACTCGCACGCGGACGCCAGCGCTACGGACTCGCCCGGCGTCGCGTCGGGCAACAGCGTTCAGGTTCCGGTGCACGTACCGGTGAACGCCTGCGGCAACACTGTCAACGTGATCGGCGCGCTCAACCCGACCTTCGGGAACTCCTGCACCAACGGCTCGGGTTCGCAGGGCGGCTCCTCCGGCTCCTCGGCGTCCGGCAGGACCCAGGGCTCGCCCGGCGTCCTGTCGGGCAACCATGCCCAGGCCCCGGTGGACGTTCCGGTGAACGCGTGCGGCAACTCGGTCGACGTCATCGCCCTGCTGAACCCGGCGTTCGGCAACAGGTGCGGTAACGAGCCTGGGGGCAACGTCAACACCCCGCCGGTGACGCCTCCGACCGTCCCACCAGTGACGCCTCCCAGCACCACGCCTCCGACGGTCCCGCCGGTGACGCCTCCGACCGTCCCGCCGGTGACGCCTCCCAGCACCACGCCTCCGACGGTCCCGCCGGTGACGCCTCCGACCGTTCCGCCGGTGACGCCTCCGACGGTCCCGCCGGTGACGCC
>NZ_JAGXJM010000004.1:16638-149992 GCF_019091445.1 Streptomyces sp. GbtcB7 | reverse complement strand
TGACGCCTCCGACCGTTCCGCCGGTGACGCCTCCGACGGTCCCGCCGGTGACGCCTCCGACCGTTCCGCCGGTGACGACACCCGTCACCCCCTCGCGGACCGTCCGGCAGACGATCCTGCCCGTTTCTCCCTCCGAGAATCCGCCCACCCTGGCGCACACCGGCAGTGAGAACGTGCTCGGGGCCTCGGCCGCCGGCGCCGCGCTGCTGGTCGGCGGAGCCGTCCTGTACCGACGAGGTCGAGTCGCCTCCCGCCGGTAGTACGACGCTCTGGGTGCCGGACGCTTCGCCGCGCCCGGCACCCAATTGTGCTGTTCCCTTTGTCCTTCCCCTCCTTGGCACCGGCCTGGATGCGCATGATCGCGTCCCGCCCGTGCCGGACCGCGGGTGCTGGGACCCGCTCGCCGCCCGGGCCCGCGCGCACCCGCCGCCGTAACCCTCGTACGAGCGTGGCCGGCTGCGATGAGGCGTTCGGTCTCCAGGTGGCCCGGTACACCGTGCCAGGTCCTACACGGGATCCAACTCCCGCTGGATGGCCGAGGTCTGATTCCAGGTCGGTATTCCGAGCCTGATTCCGGCATCGCCTTGGCAAGGAGCTGCGGGAGTTTTTCGGCTCCAGCCACTCGCTGCGTTTGTCGGTTAAATCTCATGAATGTATCGGAATGGTGGAGTTCGGTGATGGTGAGATCACTCCTTTGGAGGCGCAACTCGTGCGTGTCCTGCGCGTTGATTCCAGCACCGGGCATCTCGCCCGGACGTTGTGACGATTCCAAGGAGCACTTCTCCATGTCGCGTATCGCGAAGGGCCTGGCCCTGACCTCCGTTGCCGCCGCTGCTGTGGCGGGCACCGCCGGCATCGCTGCCGCCGACAGCGGCGCAACCGGCTCGGCGGCCCAATCCCCTGGCGTCCTGTCGGGCAACGTCCTGCAGGTGCCCATCCACGTTCCGGTCAACGTCTGCGGGAACACCGTGAACGTCATCGGTCTGCTGAACCCCGCGTTCGGCAACACCTGCGCCAACGGCTGACGTCAGCGCCAACCCTTCTGCCGGCCGCCTTCCCCAACGGGAGGGCGGCCGGTCCGCGTTGTCCCGATCGAGGGAAGCGGGTCCAAGGCCCTTGCATGGCTCCTCGTCAGTGACGACCACCGTGGCAGGAACTCCCGGACGCTGCATGGAGCGTGTTACCGGTTGGAGGCGGTGACATCCGCTTTCACGGTGGGCACACGATCCGACGCACCATCGAAGGGAACATCCATGCGTACTCTGCCCCACGGCGCATCGCGTCCTCCGCACCGCCAACGCTGTGGTGACGGCCCTTGTCCACGTCGTCGCCGGGGTCCTGGGCGGTAACCCTGCCCTCCGCGAGCGGGTGCGCCGGCTGCCCTGGCACGGGGAGCCCGAGCCGGGCGGCGCGCCGGGCCGCGGCCCTGGACGAGCCGCCGACCACACGTTGTTCATTGCGGGTTGGACGTTCGGGTGGGGTGCGGGAATCGTCTGCACAGGGTTTCCTTCGTGTCCGGGTCTCGTTAGTCAGTCCGGAAAAAGCGGAAATTCCCTCCGGTGGCACCTGTCACCGAAGAAAGGAGCACGATGAAGTCCCTGAATGCTGCCGCTGTCGTTGCCGGGTCCGTGATCATCGCTGGTGCCGCCGCGCCCGCCTTTGCCGTCGAGGCCTCCGACCTCACGCCCACCAGTCTCAACAGCGCACTGGAGACCATCGCCAGCCAGCGCTCGCTCAGCCTGAAGGACGTGCAGCCCCTGCAGCATCAGTCGAACGCGCTCGACACCGAGAACAAGAGTTCGGTGCTCAACGCCGTGAGCGGCACGACGAAGGCGCTCAACGCGGCCGGCGGCCCCGCGCGGCTCCTCGGCGGACTTCCCCTCCGGAACTGATCGGTTCCCTCCGGAGCCAGTCGGTTCAGGGAAATGGATTCACTTCATCGCGTGTCTTCCCGAAAGGCCTGCGGACTCATCCCTAGGGTGAAGCAAGTCACCAAGGAAAGGACGGACGATGAACCTTGCCAAGAAGGCCGCTCTCATTTTCGCCACCGCCGGAATGGCCGCGGGTGCCGCCGCGGGCAGCGCCGTCGCCGATGCCGGCGCACAGGGCTCGGCGGCCAATTCCCCCGGTGTCGCCTCCGGCAACGTCATTCAGATCCCCGTGGACGTTCCGGTGAACGCCTGTGGCCTCAGCGTCAACGTCATCGGCGCGTTGAACCCGGCGTTTGGGAACGTGTGCGACAACAAGTGACGTCGTGCCTCCTCGATTGACGTCGCACGCGGACTGAAAGGGCTGATTCCGTACCCGCGGAGTCGGCCCTTCGCGTTGTTCGAGGAGAGTCCCCCGTTCGTGTGGTCGGCCGTTGGCCGTCGGCCATTCGGGTGAGAAATCGGCCGGGCCCGTTCGGGCGCGTCGATAAGGTTCCGCGGTGACCTCAACCTCAAGCCAAGCGCGCCCTTTCCGGGCCGTCGATCTCGGCACGCTCGCCGTCATTGCCTTCAGCGGTGAAGTGCCCGACGGCGACATGCCCTATCTCCTCGCCTACTCCCTGGGCGACGGTGAAGGCGGCCCGGAGGCCGCCACGGCCGCCATCGAGCAGTTGCTGCGGAACAATGGTCTGCCCGTCGGCGACTCGCTACTCGACGGGACCCGGCAGCCGAGCCTGCCGCTCACCCTCCTTGTCGAGGCGGGCCAGGCCGTCGTCACGATGCCGTACCTCAACGCTCAGTGCGTCGTGCCGCCCGAGTGGCTCGCGGCGGTCGGTGAACGGGGCTACGCCTACTTTCTGTTCGCCACCCGCGCCTGGCCCGAGGCCGAGCCCGGCAAGCCCGTCGAGCCGGAGAGTCTGGCGGCCTTCGCGGGTAACGAGGAGATCCTGCTCAGCGCGGCCCACGTACTCCTGCCCGCGCACAGTTTGCGCGGCTGATGACACGGACCGCGGGCGGCGCCGCGAGGGTGCGGACCGCGGGGGGCAGTCGCGCGTTCGCCCTGCTACTGGTGATCACCGGCGCGGCTGGTCTGCTCGCCGCGTGGGTCATCACGATCGACAAGTTCAAGCTGCTGGAGAACCCGAACTTCGTGCCGGGGTGCAGCCTGAACCCGGTCGTCTCCTGCGGCAACATCATGAAGAGCAAGCAGGCCGCGGCCTTCGGGTTCCCCAACCCGATGCTCGGCCTGGTGGCGTACGGCATCGTGATCTGCGTCGGGATGAGCCTGCTCGCGCGGGCCACCTATCCGCGCTGGTACTGGCTGACCTTCAACGCCGGCACCCTCTTCGGCGTCGGATTCTGCACCTGGCTGGAGTTCCAGTCGCTGTACCGGATCAACTCGCTGTGCCTGTGGTGCTGTCTGGCGTGGGTCGCCACGATCATCATGTTCTGGTATGTGACGTCGTTCAACGTACGGCATGCATTTCTGCCCGCGCCCGGCTGGTTGCGGGGATTCCTCGGAGAATTCACCTGGGTCCTGCCGGTCGTGCACATCGGGATCATCGGGATGCTGATCCTGACCCGCTGGTGGAATTTCTGGACGAGCTGACTATTTGGTCCGTCAGGGGAATCTTGAACTGAAGGCGTTCTCAGGATCGTTACCCGGTATGGACGCAGATCCACCGAATTCTGAAAGGGACCGTACCTGAGATGAAGTCGACCACTCGAGGAACTCTTGCCGCCGTCGTCACCGGCGTCGCGGCAGCGATGGGTGCCGCCGCCGTGACCCCGGCCGTCGCGGCCGAAAAGGTTCCTGTCCCCGTACCTCTGGACGGCGTGGGGCGCGCCCTCAACCTGCAGACGCCCAAGATCGCCGGGGAGCTTCCGGTGCCGATGCCGGGCGGACCCGAGGGACCGCGGTACGTCGAGGGCCGACTGCTCCCCGACCGGGCGGTGCCGCGACTGCCGGTCGGCGCCGGACTGCCCGGGGCGGGTTTGCGCACGCCCCTTCCGAACCTCCTCGGGCACGGCTTCGATCACCTCGGGGCGGACGCGCCCGCCGCCGATCTGACCACGTTGACGCCGGGGCTGGCCGCGGACACTCCGCTCAGCGCACCCAACCCCGACCATTACGGTATGCCGGACCTGAAGCTCCCTCAGGCCGCCGTCCTCGGACCACTGCTGAAGACGGTGCCCGGGGCGAACGTCGGCATGGGAGAGGGGGATTAGTACTCCAGTTGTACTTCTCCATTTGTCCTGGTCAGCGTGGCCGTTTCGAATCCAGTGGGCTGATGCTGCATCAGGGGGGTGGTGGTCCGTGAACCGCTCGATCGGGGTGCGTTGAGACTGCCATGGAGTCGGATATCGAAGCAGGGCTGCGGGCCATCCGGTCGAAGTCGTGCCGCTGTGGGTGGGCCGGTGGTTCGGGCGCAACGAGCCGGCTGGCGACGGGCGGGCGCGATGCCCACTGATGACGCCGGACCGTGGCGGAGTCGCCGTAGTGCTCAGAGGCCGGGCAAGCCGGTCACAGGGCGAAGGGCGACAGCGTGATAGCGGCGAGGCTGCTGTGGGGGAGGAGCGATGTCGAAGATAGTGGCGCGCCGTTGAGGGCGCTCACTTCCGCGCTGCCGATCGCCCGGGTGATCGCTGATGCGGCCTAGGAGCACGGTGAGTCCCGGCGCGGTGGTCGGGTTCTCCAAGGTCGGCCGGGTTGCGGGCGGTCAGGGGTTTGCCGGTCAGCCGACGGGCTCGCGACCTCCACGTCGGCCGCCACCGGCGACCAGTCGGCGACCTCGGTCGCTACGCCCTGATCGTCGTCGAGCACGACACAGCGAAGCGGTATGTCAGTTCCTACCTCCCTCCCCGGTTCGACCGGACCCTGCCCGAGCGGCGTTTCGAGGCCCCCGGACGGCCTCGGAGGAAGCAGCTGCTCGGGAAGCCGCGACGGCCGTTCGCCCGCCATGGCAGTATCTGGGCTCCATGAGTGCGTCCCCAGAGGTACGGAGCCTGCGCGCGGCGGTGTTCGCCGTGCTGTGCGTACTGCTGGCCGCCGGGGGGCACGGGCTCGCCACCGGTCAGGCGCCGTCGCTGTGGGCGGACGGCGCCGGGCTCCTCGCCGTCTTCTCGGCCGGCTGGCTGCTGGGCGGACGTGAACGCTCGCTCGTCGGGATCGGCGGCGGGATGCTGGCCGCCCAGGCCGGACTGCATCTCGCCTTCGAGGCGGCCGGTCCGCGGATGGCGATGGACATGCACGGCGCGCACATGGCGAACCCGGCAGGGCACGCCATGACACCGCACGCCACCGCCGCCCACGTGGTGGCCGCCCTCCTCGCGACCTGGTGGCTGCGGCGCGGTGAAGCCGCGTTCTGGTCCCTGCTGCGACGGGCCGCGGCGCTCGTACCGGGGCTCGCCGCCTGGTGGCGGGTGCGCGCGGGGTGGTCCGCCGTACCGACCCGGCCGGCCGTCGTACGCCGGACCGCGCGGGAACCCCGGCCGCTTCGGCAACTGCTGCTGCGCCACGCGGTCTCCCGTCGGGGACCGCCGGCAGGGCTCGCGTACACGCCCTGACCGCATCCCCACCAGTACGGAGTTCCCCTGATGTCCCCGATTCGCACCACCCTGCGCCGCGCCGGCCTTGTCGCCGCCCTCACCACCGCCGGTGTCCTGGCCGCCGCGGGCGCCGCCTTCGCGCATGTGACGGTCCACCCCGAGACCTACGCCAAGGGAGCCACGGACGGTGTTCTCACCTTCCGCGTCCCCAACGAGGAGGACACCGCAAGCACCACGAAGGTGCAGGTCTTCCTGCCGACGGACCACCCGGTCCTCGGCGTGCTCGTCACCCCTCAGGAGGGCTGGACGGCGCAGGTGACGACCACGAAGCTCAAGACCCCCGTCAAGACCGACGACGGCACCATCACCGAGGCCGTCTCGGAGATCACCTGGACCGGCGGCCGGATCCGGCACGGCCAGTACCAGGACTTCAACGTCGCCTTCGGCCAGCTGCCCGACGACACCGACCAGTTGAGCTTCAAGACCCTGCAGACCTACTCGGACGGCAACGTCGTCCGCTGGATCGAGGAGGAGCAGAAGGGCGCGGAGGAGCCGGAGAACCCGGCGCCGGTGCTCACCCTGACCGCCGAGGACGCGAAGACGGGTTCCGACGGGACCTCGGACTCGGCGTCGGGCTCCGCCTCGTCCTCGTCGTCGAGCTCGGCGCCGGCCGTCGCGGCCGACTCGACGTCGAGCAGTGACTCCACGGCCCGTGGCCTGGGCATCGCCGGACTGGTCGTGGGCGTCCTGGGCCTGGCCGCGGCCGGCTACGCCCTCGCGCGCGGCCGGGGTGCCCGCTCCGAGTAGGCGAGCGACCTCTCGCCGGTTCTCACCGGCTCCCGTCGGCTCTCACCGGTCGATGACCACCCGCTGAGCGGTTGCCGTCCCGCCGACCTCGTCCTCCGTCGGCGGGACAGACCCCACCAGCTCGCTCGTGAACACCGCGCGTCCGAAGCGAGTTGAGCCCGCGCATGAGTGGGGGGTGAGAAATTTCCGTACCCTCCCATGAAGCCTGTTGCCCGGATGCGAGGATGAGCCCGCCATGACTGCTGGGTGGTGTTCTCGCACGGTACGGGCCGCGGTGTTCGCGGTCGTCTGTGTGCTGCTCGCCGCCCTGGGGCACGTGATGATGTCCGGCGGCACGGTGCCCTGGTGGGCGTTGGGCGCATCGGGCGCGGTGATCGGCGGCGCGGGCTGGTGTCTGGCCGGCCGGGAACGCGGACTGCCCCTCATCGTGTCCGCGGTGGTCGCGGCGCAGGCGGTACTCCACTCGGTGTTCTCGCTCGCGCAGTCGTCGGGCTCCCTGGGAGTGTGGGGCGCGGCGGCCTCGGTCTTCACCGGCCACGACATGAACTCCATGCCCACGGGTCCCATGTCCATGAGTTCCATGTCCCCGGACTCCGTGCCCATGGACTCGACACGCATGGACGCCATGGACATGGGCGCCATGGATCACCTGGGTCACGCGGCGGACGGCACGTCGTCCTCGCTCGGCATGCTCGCCGCCCACCTGCTGGCCGCCCTGCTCTGCGGCCTCTGGCTCGCGCACGGAGAGCGCGCCGTCTTCCGTGTCCTGCGGGCCCTCGCCGGTCTGTTGGCAGCCCCGCTGCGGCTGCCGCTCGGGCCACCCGCGCCGGTGAGCCGCCCGCGTCCGCGCGTCCGCCGCGACCGCTCCGCCCGCGCGCCGCGCCGGCTCCTTCTCGTCCACGCGATCACCTCTCGGGGTCCGCCCGCCGGGACCGCTGTCGTCTGAAGACAGCCGGTTCCCCGAGGCCGCCCCTGTGCGCCCCGGGCCTCGGCCGCACGCCCTCGTGCGGCCGGTTTCGCTCACCGGACCCTCGGGCCGCCCTCGCGCGCCGGGTCCGGATCCCGGATGACCCGAGAAGGACACCAGGTGACCACTCCTGCCCTGCCCACCTCACGTGACGCGTCGCTGACGGCCTGGGCGCTGGCCGCCCGCGCCGGTGACCCCGACGCCGTCGACCAGTTCGTGCGCGCCCTGCACCGCGACGTACGCCGTTACGTCACCTATCTGGGCGCGGACCCGCAGACCGCCGACGACCTGGCCCAGGACACCTTCCTGCGCGCCCTCGGCAGCCTGCACCGCTTCGAGGGCCGCTCCTCGGCCCGTACCTGGCTGCTGGCCATCGCGCGCCGGGCCGTGATCGACAGTTTCCGCACCGCGGCGGCCCGGCCCCGGCTGGCCGACTCCGACGACTGGCAGCTCGCCGCCGAACGCGCCCAGCCGCGCGGCCTGCCGGGCTTCGACGACGGCATCGCACTCGACGAACTTCTGGCCGAACTGCCCGAGGAGCGTCGCGAGGCCTTCGTGCTGACCCAGCTCCTCGGACTGCCGTACGCGGAGGCGGCCCTGGTGAGCGACTGCCCCATAGGTACGGTCCGCTCACGCGTGGCCCGTGCCCGCAGCGCCCTGATCGCCTCGCTGTCCGACGCCGAACGCTGTGGACTGCCCGAGCGGCGCGAGCTGGTCGGCGCGATGGCCTGACGGGCGCGGCCGGAAAGGGACGCGGCCCCGGTCGCCTGGCGGCGGGCCGGGGCCGCGGCTCACGGAGTCACCGTGCTGCGGTCACTCACTGTTGAGTTGCCAAGGTGCGGTGCCGCTGTGCTCAGTTCTGCGCCGGTGCCTTCTTCTTGCGGAGGAGGAACACCGCCGCGCCGCCGATCACGACCAGGGCGACGGCGATGCCCGCGATCACCGGGGTCGCGCCGGAGCCACCGGTCTCGGCGAGGTTGGTGCCCCCGGTGGAGTCGGCGCTCGCCAGGGCCGGGCTCGGCTCACCGACGGTCTGGGTCGTGATGTCGCTCGCGCTGCCCTGTGTCTTGCAGTCGAGCATGCCGGTGAAGTGCTTCTCGAAACCGTTCGGACCCGTCAGCGTGAAGTCGTACGCCTGGTCCTCCTGCAGCGGGACCGTCACCGTCAGGGACTTGCCCGCGGCGACGGTGTGCTCGGCCCCCATCAGCTCGAAGGTGAACGGCGCGTCGCCCGTGACGGTCGCCGTGACGTCGACGCCGCCCTTGGCGCAGTTCGTCGTGGCGGACAGCGCCGATATCGCGCCTTCCTTGGCCCAGTTCGCGGTCGCCGTCGCCGAGACCGTCGACTCGCTGGAGCCCGCGAGGATCTGTGTCTGGCTGCGGGTCCCCGAGGCGAAGGCCCGGCCGACCGGCACGGTCGTCGACGCCTGCACGGTCAGCGCCGCCGAGCCGTCCGTGGCGTCCTTCGGCACGTCGAAGTAGAGCCGGCTGCCGTCCGTCGCCGAGGTGATCGCCTTGCCGTCCTTGCCGACGACCTTCACCCCACTGGCGGCGGCGTCCGCGGGAGGCGTCACCGTCACGCTGTCCGCGTCGGTGTGCACCGTGATCGGGCCGAGCCTCTCGCCGGCGTGACCGGAGACCGCGGGCGGGTCGAGGGTCAGCGAGGCCTTGGGCTCCGCCACGTTCCGCGCGTTCTTCTGCAGGTAGTCGGCGAGCTTCTCCGCCTGCGGGTCCAGCGCGTCCACGTCGGCGCCGTCCGAGTACCGCCAGATGGCCACCTGGGTGCCGGCCGCCGCGTCCTGCTCGGTGAGGCCGTGCGCACCGGCCATGTCGGCCAGCGCCGCGAGGTCGTTCACCTGTGGGTAGGAGTGCTGCAGGATCCAGCGGATCTTGCCGGCGTCCTTGTTGCCGTTCAGCGAGGTGCCGCTCCAGGAGGTCTCCTGGTACTGGGCGTCCCGCTGGGTCGGGTTGTGGAGGTCGATGCAGTACGTCTGCAGCATGCCGCCGCCGTCGACGGACATCTCGAACAGACCGGCGGACACCTGCTGGTCCACGCCGTTGTCGTGGACCACCGCGGCCCCGTACGTCTTCAGACCGCCGATGGTCGCGGTCGCGCCGCCCTGACTCTGCGGGGCATCGTCGGCGGCGGCCGCACCGGCGGTGGCCAACGCCCCCGCGGCGACGAGCCCCGACACCAACGTCGCGGCGGCGAGGCGAGCGGCCCCTCGCCTGCGCGCGGACCACGCAGAGAACGAAGAAAACACAGAATTCCCCTTCGAGCAGGACCCGTTGACATGGGGGGACGGTCCCGCCAGCAGAATCAGAAGCCCCGTGAGCTATGCCCGGCATCCTAAGGACGTGGGCGCACCGCGCTTCCCGGTCCTGCCGTCGGATAACCGATCCGAATCGGAATCGTTATCGGTCGGCGAGCCTGTGAGCTGCGCTTATCGACAAATCAATGAGGACTGTCCGGAACGGATTTGTCGATAAGCCGCAGTTCGGTCAGGTCGCCCGGCCAGGGCGATTCCGTACTTGACGTCACGTCACTCCGGCGGGTTCCGGCTGCTGTTGGGAGACGTCCAGAGAACGACTCTCCGGCTCCGTCTCCCAGTTGGGCTCGGACCGGGGGGACGTAGTTGTGTCCCCTTCCTTGTTCGGGCGCCGGAAGGCCGAGGTGCCGCGCGAGAGATCGTGGCCGATGGCCACCGCGTCGATGTCCGCCGACGTCCAGCTCTGTCCTTCGCGTACCTCGGTACGCACCTTCAACCTGCCCTGCACGATGACGGGATCGCCCACCGACAGCGATGCCCCCACGTTGGTGGCGAGCGCGCGGTTCGCCCACACGGTGAAGAAATTGGTGTGCCCGTCCGTCCAGGCGCTCTTCTCGCGGTCCCAGTACCGCGCCGTCACCGCCAGGCGGAACCTCGCCGACGCGCCGTTCGCCAACTCTCGGTAGACCGGCTGCGTCGCCACGTTCCCCACCGCGCACACCATCGTCTCGTTCATGCCCGACCCCTCTCCCGTACGAATGCGTCTGTCGCGGCGCTCGCATGTGCTGCGATCGCCGCGAGTTCAGACTGCCTTCGTCGGGCCGGGCCCGCTGAGCCCTGTGTGCTACCGGCCGGTTGTGGACAACCGCGTCACCCGAAGGGGTGGAGGCACTTCAGCCCGTGGAGCGCTTCCTCGTCATCCGACCGGCGCCGATGCCCCTGTGACCCGCCCGTACTGCTCCCGTACCTCCCGATACCGCAGCAGCTCCGCCGCCACCGGATCGAGTACCCGCGCCCTCCCGCACCCGGCGGCGGCCTCGCGCAGTCGCCGTTCCGCTTCGAGCCCGTAGCGCTTGGCCGGTCCGCGCGCCGCCATCCTGCTGCCCCACTCGACGGCCGGGCCGCCGATGATGCCCGCCAACATCAGCAGCACCGGCAACCCGAGGTTCGGCGCCATGAACCCGATGATCTGCCCCAGCAGCCACAGCCCGCCGATGATCTGAAGAATCGTCATCGAGGCCTGCGCGAGGACGGCGACCGGCCACCAGCCGGGCCGCGGCGGCCGCCCCACCGGTGTCGTGGCGCGCGTCGCCATCTCGTCCAGCGCCTCCGGCAGCCCCTGCGCACCGCGCACGGCCGCCTCGCGCACCGCCTGCGCCCAGGGCGCGGGCAGCCCGCGGGCCGCCCGGTCCGCCACCGTACGCACCGCCTGTTCGACGCGCTGCCGGGCCGTGGCCTCCTCGTCCGCGGGTGCCCGTACCGACAGCCGGCCCGTCGTCGAGTCCCCCCGGTCCTGGACCCAGCGCCACAGCCGCAGCCAGGGGGTGCCGCACGCGCGGTTGGCGTTGCGGCGCCACGCGCGCTCGGCCGCCTGGCCGGCCGCCGTGGCGCCCACCGCGTCCGCGAGCCGGTCCGCGAACTCGTCGCGCGCCTCCTCGCTGAGCCCCGTACGCCGCCCGGTCGAGTAGACGGGACGCAGTCGCGTGGCGGCCGCGTCGAGATCGGCCGAAATTCGACGGGCGGCGGCGCCCCGCTCGGCCAGGAACTGGCCGAGCGACTCGCGCAGTTCGCCGATGCCGTCCCCGGTGAGCGCGGACAGCGCCATCACGGTCGCGCCCGGTTCGCCGTACTCGCCCAGTGCGATCCCGTCCTCGTCGAGCAGTCGTCGCAGATCGTCGAGGACCTGGTCGGCGGCCTCGCCGGGCAGCCGGTCCACCTGGTTGAGGACCACGAAGGTGACCTCCCCGTGGCCCGCCATGGGCCGCAGATACCGCTCGTGGAGCATGGCGTCCGCGTACTTCTCGGGGTCGACGACCCAGATGACCGCGTCGACGAGCGCCAGGATGCGGTCCACCTGCTCGCGGTGCTGGACGGCCGCGGAGTCGTGGTCGGGCAGGTCGACCAGGACGAGGCCGCGCAGTTGCGCCTCCGCCTCCGGGCTCTGCAGGGGACGTCTGCGCAGTCGTCCCGGGATGCCGAGCCGGTCGATGAGGGTCGCCGCGCCGTCGCTCCAGCTGCACGCGATGGGCGCCGCGGTGGTGGGCCTGCGCACGCCCGTCTCCGAAATGGCCACCCCGGCGAGCGCGTTGAAGAGCTGCGACTTGCCGCTGCCGGTGGCCCCGGCGATGGCGACGACGGTGTGCTCACCGGACAGCTTGCGGCGCGCCGCCGCCTCGTCGAGGACCCGGCTCGCCTCGGCGAGCGTCCGGCTGTCCAGCCGGGTGCGCGACAACCCCACCAGCTCGCGGAGCGCGTCAAGGCGCGACCTCAGGGGTCCGTCGTACGCGAGCGGGGGCGGCGGGGCCTGTACGGCGGTCTTGGTCTCCAGGACCAGGGACGGGGCGTGTGCCTCCTGGCCGGGGGCCGTCTCGGACACGCGGCGGGCGATCAGCCCGTCGTCCCAGGCGGTCTCCGACTCGGCACGGGTACCGACGTCGTCGGTCTTCACCCGTGTGTGCCCGGCGTTGTCCTTCACGCGTGTGTGCGCGCCGCCACGCGGGGCATCGAAGGCGACCTCCTGGGCCCTGTCGGTGTCCTCTGTCTCCGTCTTCGCTTCTGTCTCCGCCTTTGTCTGCGCGTCCGCCTTGGCTTCCCCCTCCGGCTGCGCCTTCGTCACGGACTCCAGAGGAGCCTCCATCGCGGCCTCCCCGGCGGCGGGCTCGCCGTCCGCGGCTTCCGTGGCGAAGGCTTCCGGGGAGTCGGCCTCGGAACGAGAGGCTTCAGGGCGGCCGTTTTCGGAACTTCCCTGGTCGGACGCGCCCCCGCGGTCGGACGCGTCGTGATCGGACATTCCGTGATC
The DNA here is from genome assembly GCF_019091445.1 of Streptomyces sp. GbtcB7. Classification (NCBI taxonomy): domain Bacteria; kingdom Bacillati; phylum Actinomycetota; class Actinomycetes; order Kitasatosporales; family Streptomycetaceae; genus Streptomyces; species Streptomyces sp. GbtcB7. Next base: position 137,453 of record NZ_JAGXJM010000004.1, on the reverse strand, counting down.
GGACGTGCCGTCTTCGGGGGAATCGTCTCCGGTGTGGTCGGCGTGATCCGTGTGGTCTGTGACGGCAGTCACCGCGGTCACCTCTCCTTCTGCAGTACGGACAGCGCGGCGATGAGTTCGGCCTGGGGCTCTGGGTGCACGTCGAGGGCGTCGAGCGGGGCGAGACGGCGCTCGCGCTCGGTGTGCAGGGCCCTGTCGAGGTACTCGGCAAGGAGGCGCCCGCCCCTCTCGCGCAGCCGCAGGGCGCCGTGCGCGCCGAGCCGCTCGGCGAGCCCCTCGCCCGCGTTGCGTGCCCTGTGGCCGCCCAGGAGCGCGGTGGCCACCAGTGCGGCGATGACCTCGGCGTCCGGTGCCACGCTCTTGTCGAGGCGGCCGACCTCGTCCTCGGCGTACTCCTCCAGGACCCGTCGCCAACGTCGTACGGACATCCCGATCCGGTGCTCGGCGCTCTCCAGCGTCGGATCACGGTCCGTCAGCCCCGGAGCACCCGAGGCCGGTTCGCGCCGCCAGGCGTCGTCCACGCGCTCGTCGGCGGCCGTGACGGCGCACAGCAGGAGTGCGGCCAGGCTCTCGACGAGCGAGTCGAGCAGTTCACCCGCGGTGCAGTCGAGCGGGTAGGCGCGCCACCGCTTGAGCGCGTCCCCGGAGAGCACGGCACCGGTTTGCAGACGCCCCTTCACACGCGTGTGCTCGCTGTCGTACGCCCCGTCGACGGCGGCGGTGAGCCGCAGCGCGGCCGCGTACTGCGCGGCGGCCGCGCCGGCGAGCTCAGGCAGCCGGGCCTTGAGCGAGTCGAGGACTCCTTGGGCCGTACGGGCCATCGCCGCGTGCCGGGCTCCGGGATCCTGCGTCTGGTGGACGAGCCACGTGCGCAGCGGCGCGACGGCCGTGGCGGGCAGTAGGCCGCCGCCCCACGCGGACTCGGGCAGTTCCGGCACGGTGAAGCGGGGCACCTCGCCGAGCCCCGCCTTGGTGAGCAGGGCGCCGTACTGCCGCGAGACCTCGGACACCACCTGGTGGGGCACCCGGTCGAGAACGGTCACCAGGGTCGCCTTGTGCTCCTTGGCGGTACGCAGCAGATGCCACGGCACGGCGTCGGCGTACCGCGCGGCCGTGGTCACCATGACCCAGATGTCGGCAGCGCAGATCAGTTCGGCGGCGAGTACGCGGTTGTCGGCGACCAGGGAGTCGATGTCGGGCGCGTCGAGCAGGGCGAGGCCCCGGGGGAGGGTGTCGGCGGTTTCGATACGCAGCACCCGTTCCCCGCGCTCCATGAGGGGCTGAAGGTCGTCGCCGGGTTCCTGGTGGGGCACCCACGCGCGCGTGAGGTCGGGCAGCACCCGCATTCCACTGAACCAGTGATGGTCCTCCGGATGGCACACCAGTACCGGCGTCCGGGTCGTCGGCCGCAAGACGCCGGCCTCGCTGACCCGGCGCCCGACGAGGGAGTTGACGAGAGTGGACTTCCCCGCTCCCGTCGACCCGCCGATCACGGCGAGAAGTGGTGCTTCGGGCTCCCTCAACCGGGGCACCAAATAGTCGTCTAGTTGTGCGAGCAGTTCGTCGCGGTTGGCACGCGCGCGTGGAGCCCCAGCCAGGGGCAGCGGGAAGCGTGCGGCGGCGACACGGTCGCGCAGGGCGGAGAGTGCGTCGAGCAGCTGAGGCCGTACGTCCAAGGTCACCACATGCGAAGAATGCCCAATTTTGGAGGCTTTCTGAAGCATATGGCTATGTCTGCGCGCCGACAGGACACACGGGGCGGAAGGGACGACTGGGGCGCAGGCATAACGAGTGCACAACACCCGATGCGCGAGACGCCAAAAGCGGTGCACGATTCGTACCTGCCTGCGATTATCAGGACCGCTTCACTGAACCTCCACATTGAGCCACGGAGGCGAAGCGCCAGGGACAAGGACCCGGGAGCCCTATCCTTGTCCCCGGCAAGGTCACGGATCGGCCCACACCCGGGCACCACGAAACCGGCCACCACACCTGGCCCCCGTAGCTCAGTGGATAGAGCAGGCGCCTTCTAAGCGCTTGGCCGCAGGTTCGAGTCCTGCCGGGGGCGCCACTGAGAGCCCTCCCATCGGGAGGGCTTTTTTGCTGGTCAGGGCGGGTTCTGCTCGACACGGCGAAGCCCCGAACACCCCCCCCGGCGATCAAGGGGAGGTTCCGGGGCTGTCCGGCTGTCACCGGGTTTTCGCGGGTGGCCGTGTCGAATACGTATCGAAGTTCTCGGCGAGAAGCCTCAGTGTGCGTCGGGCAGCTCGGGGAGATCCCCCGCGGCCTCCAGGCGCCTCTTCAGGTCAGGCAGTTGCCCCTCGACGCACCGAGCGTAAGTGGCCAGCAGCACCGGCACGCTGTTCCCGGCCCATTCGGCCACCTGGGCGGGCGGGATCCCGTCGTTGAGCCACTTCGTGAGGCGCGTGTGCCGGTTGTCGTACGCCCGCCTCCCCGTGGGCGACTCAAAGACGTGCGGGGGGCAAGACGGCCTTACGCGCACTGCGCCACGCTCGGCGGATGACCGAACCCGCGAGAACGCCGCCCGTCTCCCCCTGGAACAACAGGTGTCGGTCCACTGCTTGCCGACCTCCGGAGTCGCCGTGTGGATCAGGAGTTCACACCATTGGTCCCCATCGTCGGGGCCGGGAAGCGTCACGTCTTTCACTCGCATGGCTACGGCTTCCTCCGGTCGCCCACGGCGTTGCTGGTCTTGGTGACAGCCGTTGACTCCCTTCCCTTTGGGAGGGGGTTGGTCCGCAGGACGCGCCGCCGGATCGCATGCTTCATGACGACGTTGAGGATCAGCGGGACAAAACCTTCTCTCCATCATCAAGCCCCGGCTGCACCCCGCTTCGCCGGGCGCGCTTCCCGGCTCCGCTCCGCGTGCCGCTCCTGCCTTCGGCCCGCTCCGCGCGGGCTGCGCCGGCGCGCGCCCACATGCGGGTAGGGCGAGGGCCATGAGTCGATCACCGCATAGCGCGGTCCACGGCCAGGACAATGCCTCCGGCGGGGGATCGGCCGACACCGGGATGGAGGGAGAGCCGTTCCCGGCCGCGGGTCCGCCGTGGCATGCGCTGGGTGCTCCCATCCCGTACGCCGTCGACCCAGGCAGAGCCGAGCAGGCGCGGCCCATGGCGTCCAGGTCGTTCGTACAGTGGTGGGAGAACCGGGCTGGTCGGCGGCCGGCGAAGGCGGTACTCAGCCCGCCTGTCCCTGCTCCGTGCCGGTTGCCGGCGGGACCGCCCGGAGCTTCGCCTCAAGCTGCACCCAGGACAGGTCCGGGCCCTCGAGCTCGACGACAGCACTCCAGACGGCGGGCAACTCGGTGAACTCCCGGAACGGATGCCGGTGCATACGAACCACCCGGGCCGGGGGAATCACGGCTCCCGGTGGGCTGTCCACCGGGAGCACCGAATCGCCGAGGAAGACCCCCCGCTCCAGACTGACGCTGCGGGCGTGGCAGACCACCCGGTGCGCCGAAGGACGCTTCTGTGCAGCAGCGAAGTACAACAACTCGGCAGACCAGGGGCAACCGACTGAGAACCCTGCCGACCCTGCTGACCAGCCAAGCGACCCTCAACGACCGTCGCGCGCTTAGTTCGCATCGAGCAGCGCAGTCGGCAGCGTTTGAATTCAGTCATTGAGACTCCGCCGATCTCGTAGCCGAGTGTGCGCGTAGCGTTGCCGGCCCGGCATGAGGGCGATTATGAAATTGGGGGATGTTTTACGACGCATCAAGGGGTTTAGCACACCGCTGGGCGGGATGGATTGGGACGTTCCGTTACCCCGGCGGGCTGTCGCTAACAAGGTCTTGGTGTACCTGGGAGATCGCAGGGTCTTGGCGACAGTGTGAGGAATCCCCGAGGCCCTTCACGACGCCCCGCAATGCATCGAGTCGGTCCAAAAGATACGTGAGACCCGCATATCGCGTTGGCCCCATGAGACCCGCGCAGTGCTGGTCGCTACTGCCCTCGGAGAACTTCGGGGGGCGCTCGGCATCCAAATTGGGATCATTGCAGCACGCTACAAACTGGACGTTCCGGACGGTCTGGCCGCCGCCCTACCAGCCCCAGACACGGATGACGACGAGCCCGCTCTCTGGTAAGCGCACTCATTCCGAGCACACGCAAAGCACCCCCACCAGGGCCGTCCACGGGCCGTGCGAGGGTGCTCGGCGATGACCAATGACGACAGCCACTGACGGCATAGCAACAGCTCAGGCGACTGATCAACAAGTCGCGCCCTGGTCAGAGACTTAGCGAGTCACTTCTTCGGCTACTGCTCACGCTTGGGGCGCTTGACTCGCCCGTGAGCACTCCACTGGTCCCGCGATAGGCTCACCGCCGATCTGGCCAGGTCTCAGAGTCGCAAGGGGGAGGAACCGTGCAGATCACCGTTCACTGGGGGGATCTATGGGGACCCGTTTCGATGATGGCCCTGAGCGTCATTCTCAGCCTGGGAACTCGTCGGTGGCGACGCAAGCGGCAGGCTGCCGTGATGTCGCGCTCACGGACTCACTGGGAATGGCTGCCGTTCATGTTCGGGCTGGTCGTAGCGATCGCAGAGCTAGCGCGGCTCCTCGACATACCCGACCCTGGGATCACGATCTCCGACGTGGTTGCTCATGTGCTCGCGCTCACCACGGTTTTCATGGTTGCCCGGACGCTGTTCATCCTGTTCATGCGCGGAACCCGGCTCTTGTTCCGACGCCGAGGAGCTGAACAGCAGTAACTGACGTCTGACATCAGCGCCTGCCACCAACGCGCAAGGGCAAGATCCGGATAGCGAGCAGGAGCCGTGAGTGTCCAACTGCGTGACAACGTCGACGCACAGCCGCAGTCAACCACGCACATCCACGGACCATCGCAGCAGGTCAGGGCCGGTTTCCTGCCGAGGGAGACCGGCCCTGATCGCGTTCCTGGGGTGCCCTGGGTGTCAGCTGGGCTCCACCCGGTCAGGGAAGGACACGACACCCCATCGCTGTCTGCCGAAGCCTGTTGCTTACTTAGCCTTGCGTCAGTGGTCATACAATGCCCCGGTTACTGGCGGACCCCCGAAGGGCTACGGCGAAACCCCATGTCTTTGCCAGGCATACGGACGGTGGTGACACCTCTCCCCAAACGCCTCGACTCCCTCACGAGCCTGCGCTTCTTCGCGGCCTTCGCGGTCTTCACCACCCACTTCACCGGGAGCGGCGGCAAGACCGGACTGGGACGGGCGCCGTTGATCTTCCCCTACGCGCAGTTCGGCGGAAACGGCGTCAGCCTCTTCTTCGTTCTGTCCGGCTTCCTGATGATCTGGGTCTTCAAACCGAACGAGCACCCAGGCGCCTTCTACTGGCGCCGCGTGGGCCGGATATGGCCCGCCCACCTGGTCGCCCTGCTGCTGGGCACCTACGCCTACTACACGGCGGCGCACCTCGCGATCAGCTGGCCCAGCCTGATCTCCTCCGCCTTCCTGGTGCAGACCTGGTCCCCGAACGTCACCCCGGCCCTCCCCGGGAACGAGGTCACCTGGACCCTCAGCGTCGAACTGCTCTTCTACGCCCTCTTCCCGCTGCTGGGCCGGATCGCGGTCAGGCTGCGCACCCGCTGGCTCGGGTCGGTCACGGCAGGCGGACTGGTGGGAATGTGGGCCGTGGACTGGTTCGCCACCACCCACTACTCGCCCGCCCACGCGGCCTGGGTGATGCGCCACCCTGTGGTCTACCTGCCGGAGTTCCTGCTCGGCATGACGGTCGCGCTCGCGGTCAAACGCGGCTGGCGGCTGCCGCTGCACCCCTCGCTGCCGGTGGTGCTGCTGGCGGCCTACGTCTACTGCTACTACCAGGGCAAGGCCCTGTTGCCAGCGGGGGCCGCCGCGCAGCTCGACTATCTGATGCGGCCGGTGGTCGCGGTCCTGGCCGCACTGATCATCCTCGCCTTCGTCCAGCGCGAGGTCCGCGGACTGCGCGGCGTACTCAACGCCAAGCTGATGGTCCAGCTCGGCCTGTGGTCGTACTGCTTCTACCTCCTGCACCACTCGATCAGCCGGCTGGCCATCTACCAGTGGGGCCGCATGCCCGACAACAACGGCACGCTGTTCGCGCTGATCGGCATGTGCATGGTCGTCATCGTGCTGGCCTGGGCGTTGTACTCCGCGGTGGAGGAGCCCGCGGAGAAGTGGTGGCGGCGGCACACGCCGCAGCGGTGGCTGCGGCAGGGCCCGCCCGGCGGGCGAACAGTGACAGTTCCGCCGTCTCGCCGGCCAGAGACCGAATCGCGCGAGCCGGTCGCCAACACGTCGTGAAGCCCGCCTCATGATCGACCGTTGGCTCTTAACATGTCTGTGTCTTGAGCGGCGCGGCGGATGATGCCGAAGGCTGACGCGGCAGTTGGCACGTGCCATAGCCGTGCCACATCGTGCGGTCAATCACGGTCAACGACGGTTCGCCGCAGTCGAGATGCACCGCTGAGCTGGGCTTTCACCGAACCCGGGTGACCCGCGCGCCTTCGCTGCCTCGCACTGCCGCCCTTACAAAGCGGCGCTCCAGTAAGGTCCGCGCATGAGCCCCTCTCCTGACCACGTCGACAGCAGGGAGGACTTGGCATCGTTTGTTCGGTCCCTGCGCGGCAGCTATGTCGATGATGGCAACTCGTGGGACAACGGAGATCTCGGCGGCTTCCTGGAGGCTCTGGCCGCATGGATCGACGACGCAGACGGGTGGTACGGCAACGCCGGCCGCGAGTTGCCCGCCAACGGCGACTGGAACTTCTTTGCTCGGGCCCTGCGTGCGGCCACCAGGTACGAGTAGCCAGCAGCCTGGGCAGTTGGCTGTGCCTGCGTGTCTAACTGCGTGTCCAACTGCGTGACAACGCCCACGGACAGCGGCGGACAAGCGCGCACACCTGCAGACCATCGCAGCAGGTGAGAGCCGCACGGGCCCAAGGTCGAGCGCCCGCCCAAGTACTCACCGATGACGTGTGCCGCCGAGCCCTCGACGATGCCAAGGCCCCGTGCAAAGCCCTTGTGGATGCGCTGCGTTGGACGGCCGCGAGGGTACATCCAGGGCACAGGCGCCGGGGAAACTCCATAGACCTGTGAGAACTGCGGAGAGGTGCTTCCCCTGGTCGACGAACATCCCACCAAGAAACCCCAGGTTAGCCCCCGCCTCTTCCAATCGCTGCACGAGTGGCAGGACTTCTCGCATCGGTTGCATGAGCGGGGCATCAGCCGTACTGCCTCGTGTGGCCGTCAGCCGAGACGCGTGAGCTGAGGCTCGTGCGCTGAGGCTTTGCGGATTCGGGGCGGGGTCTTCGGGCCCTGCTTTCGTCATGTCCCTGGAGGAGCCCGCTGGGGTTGCTGTGGCCTCGGGACTGCGGTCGAGAGTGGGGACGATGTCACGCTGGCCGTCGCCGTTGAAGCCGTCGGGGACCTTGCTGCCCGTACCGCGGGGCACGGGCAGCTTCGGGGCGCTCGGGCCGCGACCGCTTACCAGGCGGTGCCGTACGGCGGCCACACCGTCGTGACGGCTCCGCGAGCAGCGCGGCCCCACGGCGACGACGGCTGCCCCGTTCTCCGGACGCGCTCGGCGCTTTTCAGTGCGGCCTTCCTACAGGTTGCTGCCACTGTTCGAGAGGGAGAGCCGGAGCCCGTCCGCTTCGAGGTCGGTGGCGGCTGCATCGGGCCGACGCGACTGCGCCGGGAGGTCGTCCGCGGTCGTCGTCGTGGCGGCCGTGACCGTCGTACCGGCGAAGTCCGCCGGCGCCTCGCACAGTCCGAACCAGTGTCCCAGGGCCTGAACCGCGCGTTCCGCCGCGAGCCCGTCACCATAGGGATTCACCGCCTGCGCCATCTTCGCGTGCGCCCTGGGGTCTCGGAGCAACCGCGTCACCTCCGCCACGATGCGCGCAGCGTCCGTGCCGACGAGCGCCACGGTGCCGGCGGCCACCCCCTCGGGACGCTCGGTGGCGTCGCGCATCACCAGTACCGGCTTGCCGAGACTCGGTCCCTCCTCCTGGACACCACCGCTATCCGTGAGGATCAGGTGCGCACGGTTCATCAGATGAGCGAAGCCCTCGTAGTCCAGCGGCTCGACGACCCTCACGTTTTCCAGTCCCGCGACCTTGGGCAGGATGGCGGCCCGTACCGCCGGGTTGCGGTGGATGGGGAAGACCACCAGCAGGTCGGGATGGAGCGCGGCCAGTGAGGCGAGGGCGCCACCGATGGACTCCATGCCCTCGCCCCAGGACTCACGGCGGTGTGCTGTGACAAGGAGGACTCGCCGGGAGTCCGTCTCCAGTAGCCCCACGGTGGGGTCGGACACCTGGCCGGCAGTGCGGTCCAGGGTCTTCAGCAGGGCGTCGATGACCGTGTTGCCGGTGACGACGACCGACTTCTCTTCGACTCCTTCGCACAGGAGATTCTGCCGTGCGCTCGAAGTCGGCGCCAGATGCAGGTCCGCCAGCCGGGTGGTGAGCCGGCGGTTCATCTCCTCCGGGTAGGGCGAGTACTTGCTTCGCGTCCGCAGCCCCGCCTCGAGATGGATGACGGGGATCCTCTGGTAGAAGGCGGCCAGCGCACCGGCGAGCGTGGTGGTGGTGTCGCCCTGGACGAGCACCGCGTCCGGCTGCTCCTTCTCGAGAACCGGCTGGAGCCGGTGCAGCGTGCGGTTGGTGATGTCCGTCAGAGTCTGTCCGGCGGTGAGGATGTCCAGGTCGTAGTCGGGCACGATGCCGAACAGCCGGTTCACCTGGTCGAGCATCGACCGGTGCTGCCCGGTGACCGCGACCAGTGACTCGAAGTCGGCCGATTCGCGTAGTGCCTCGATAGCGGGGGCCATTTTGATCGCTTCGGGACGGGTTCCGTAAACGGCCATGATTCGCTTCAAGGTTCGCCTCTGACTGTGGGGGTGGGCGTACTGACGTGTATGCAGCTAGCTATCCCGCTGAACGGCGGCCGGGGCGGAGGCGAGCGCGCCGGTCGGCTGGCCGGATGAGAGAAATCGCTCTTTCAGTCGTCCCTGATCGGCCGTACCGCTGCTTCCCTCTGCCTTTCGACAGGGGAAGGGTTCACCATGACGGCCCGTCAAGCGTCCGGGTGGTCCGGCGTCGACTGTCGGAAAGGGGGAACCGGGGCCGAACGGTGGTCCGTTCGAGTTGCATTGCCGGCCCGTGGCGCACTTTGGGACCGTGTGGGCGTCAATTGGACTTAGCGTGGCGGACACGTCCACTGTCCAGGCGGAGGCTATGGGGCCAGACAATGTTCCCGCACCGATGGACCGGTCTCACCGCTTGAGCGACACAGTTCCGGTTTCCGTGTGCGGGTTGCCGGTGCACGCGCTCACCCTGGCGGAAAGTATCGCCGCGGCCGATGAGTTGATCGCCGATGGGCGACCTCACCAACACGTCTCGGTAAACGCGGCGAAAATCGTCAGGGCCCAACGGGATTCCGAGCTGGCACGCATTATCCGTTCCTGCGAGCTGGTCAATGCCGACGGGCAAGCTGTGGTGTGGGCCGGCCGGATGCTCGGACGTCCTCTTCCCGAACGAGTCACCGGCATCGACTTCATGCTGGCGCTGTGGGAACGAGCGGCGCGCGAGCGCTATCGGGTCTTCCTGCTGGGTGCCGAGCCTGCCGTGGTGCGTCGGGTGGCGGCCATCGCGACGAGCCGGGGCGTGGACGTCGTCGGATACCGCGACGGCTACTGGTCGGACGAACAGGAGCCCAAGGTGGTGGCCGCCGTCCGCGCGGCCCGTCCCGACCTCCTCTTCCTCGCGGTGCCGACGCCGCGGAAGGAGTACTTCCTCGCCCGGCACCTGGCCGATCTGAACTGCGGACTGGCAGTGGGCGTCGGCGGGTCCTTCGACGTAGTGGCCGGGATTAGGGCGCGTGCACCCCGATGGATGCGCAAAGTCGGCCTGGAGTGGTCCTTCCGGCTCATGCAGGAGCCACGGCGTCTGTTCGTCCGCTACCTCATCGGCAATACCGCGTTCGTCCTGCTGGTCCTGCGCGACGCCGTGATGCAGCGGAAAGCGCACCGGTAGCGCCGTGGCTGTTCCGCCCGCCCCGCACTCAGCGGCGAACCGCCGTACCCAGTGTGCTCTTTTACGAAGTTCAGAAAGGAACTCGTGTGTTCAGCACTGTCTCCGTTGTAGGGCTCGGTTACATCGGGCTGCCGACCGCTGCCGCACTCGCCACCAAGGGAGTGGACGTCGTCGGTGTGGACGTCAACCAGGCCACAGTCGACCTGATCAACGCCGGACAGGCGCCCTTCGTGGAACCGGACCTCGCCGTCGCGGTGAGCGGCGCGGTGGCGATGGGACGCCTGCGCGCCTCCTCGCAGACCGAGCCTGCCGACGCCTTCATCATCGCCGTCCCCACTCCCGTGGGCGAGGACCGGGAACCGGATCTGTCGTACGTCCGGGACGCGGCGGCATCGGTGGCCGACGTGCTGCAACCGGGCGCTCTCGTGGTGCTGGAGTCGACGTCGCCGCCGGGAACGACGCTGCGGCTCTCCGAGTGGCTGGCCGAGCGACGACCGGACCTCACCTTCCCGCACAGCGCCGGCAGTGCCGCGGACGTGCACGTCGCACACTGCCCGGAGCGCGTCCTGCCGGGCAGGATCATGATCGAGATCGTCACCAACGACCGTTTGATCGGCGGGGTGAGCGAATGCTGCGGCGCTCGGGCGAAAAGCCTGTACGAGCTGTTCACCCAGGGACGATGCCATGTCACGGACGCCACCACCGCCGAGATGGCCAAGTTGACCGAGAACGCGTTCCGCGACGTCAACATCGCCTTCGCCAATGAGCTGTCGATGATCTGCGACCACCTCGGCATCGACACGGCTGACGTGATCTCACTGGCCAACCGGCACCCACGGGTGAACATCCTGCAGCCGGGCCCAGGGGTGGGCGGCCACTGCATCGCCGTCGATCCGTGGTTCATCGTCAGTGCGGCCAGCGAGCAGGCCCGGCTGATCAGAACCGCCCGGCAGGTCAACGATGCCAAGCCGACCCATGTGATCGCGGAGGTGTCGAGGACCGCGGCGCGCTTCAAGGACCCCGTCATCGCCTGCCTTGGACTGGCGTTCAAGGCAAACGTGGACGACCTGCGGGAGAGTCCCGCTCTGCACATCGCCGCCGAACTCGCCCGGGAGGAAGTGGGCCGTCTGCTGGTGGTCGAGCCGCACATCACCGAACTGCCCTCCGTGCTCGCGGACACGGGTCAGGCGAAGCTCGTGGATCTCGAGGCGGCCCTCAACGAGTCGGACCTGATCGTGCTGCTCGTCGACCACGACGCCTTCCAGGGTGTCAAGCGCACCATGGTGCGGGGCAAGGTCGTCTTCGACACCCGCGGTCTGTGGCACTGACGTTCCTCGTGCCTGACAGCACATCCGGGGGGCCGGGTACCACAGGGGAACCCGGCCCCGCCCGGGTCACCGGCGGCCGGTGACGATGACGTACCAGCCGAAAGGACGCAGCCAACGGGGCAGAAGGTAGCCGCGCAGCGACGGATGTTCGACGGTCACCCGAACATCACAGAACCCTGAGAAGAGCTGCTTGGCCGACCTGCGGCTGTACAGGCGCACCAGTGGCCGGTCCTTCAGCCGGGCCGCGCCGTACTCGAGCTCCGGCAGATAATCGCGCCAGCTCTGCGAACGCCAGCGCATACCGATGAGATAGGTGAGGGCTTTCTGCGCTGCGAACGTGCTGTGCTTGTGATACAGCGCCACCATGAACGTCGCCCCCGGACGCATGACCCGCCACATTTCGGCCACGGCCTGCTCCGGATGATCGGTGTGATGCAGGACGCCGAAGGAATACACCCCGTCGAAAGACTCGTCGGGAAAGGGCATGCACTCGGCGTCGGCGACCTGTGCGACCCCGGGCCGGCCCTCGAGCTCCAGTCTTGTCTGCGTCAGCCGAGCCCCGCGTTCCGCCAGGTCGATCGCGACGGTATCCCGGGCGATGCCGGCGATCACCGAATGATCGGTCCCGGCCCCGCAGCCGATCTCCAGCACGCGTCCGGACGGCACCCACGAGCGCAGCAGATTCGGCAGCCAGGGCTGCAGCCGATAACGGCTGCTGGTCATTTGATCGTAGAATTCCTTCGTGCCTTCAGGGGCGGCTGCATGATTTGTACCCGCAGGGTTTGCCGACCACTGTTCGCTCGCCGCTTTACGAGCCTCGGTTTTCATGCGTGAGATCCTACTCAACGGCGATGCCTTCGAAGGAAAACCGCTCGGCCGTTTCCGGGCGGATATACGTCGATCGGCCGTTGCGGTTGCGGGCAGCCGCATCCAACGCCCGTCGTGCCGTCATTAATTCATTTTTGACGTCACTCCTTCGCTTTGCTGTGTTGTATCGCGACGCAATGCTTCGTCCGGAATACCTTGACATCCTCGGACCGAACACAGTCGCCTTCCGGAGGTTCCCCTGACTGCCCATCCTGATCTCAGAGGCGGTATGAACGGCCGGCAGCGGTGGGCGGTCCTGACCGAGTCGCGCTTCGGGGTGCCCGGCGTCAGGCGTACCGCCGCCTCGATACTCGGGCAGGAACCCGTCGTGGTGATGGCCGCGTCCGACGCCATCCGGGATGTCCGCGGATACCGGGCGCAGCTGCGGCGGCAGCGTGTCTCAGCGGTCGCTCTGCTCACCAACGACACGGCACGCAGGCCCTTCGCAACCCTTGTCGAGCTGGTCGTTGCGCTGGCACCGGTGCGTGAACGGTGCATCATCGACCTGAGCCGCCCCGACGAGTACGTTCCCGTCGGCAGTCGCGGAGCGCTGACGGTCCGCTGTGTGCTGGACGCGGCAACGGCCGGCCGACGCGTTCTGCGTGAACTGGTGGCCCGTGAGGCGTGGGCTCCGCAGAACCGCCGCACGGTTGGCTCACCCGAGAGGCCGTGGGTCCTCGCTTTATGGCGGGACGCGGGGGAGGTCGGGGTCGGTGGGGCTGTCAGCCATGTCTCAGGAATCCTCAACGGTTTCCGGCAACTCGGCTGGCGGGTGGCGTTGGTGACCAACGGCCGCCCGCCCGAGCAGTTGAGAGCCGCCGTCGATGTCGTCGAGATCGCCGCACCCCTGCCACGCGGTGAACGTTTCATCCGGGAGTCGGCCCAGCTGGCTGCCAATGACGGAATGCGCGAGGCGGCACTGGCTCTCGCCCTGCGAACACCGCCGTCCTTGGTCTATGAGCGTAATTCGTTCCTGTCGCGCGCCGGGGCCGACATCAGCAGGCAACTGGGCGTTCCGCTGGTGCTGGAATGGAACGCCTCCGTCGTGTGGGAGAACCGGTACTGGTACCGGAAAGCGCCCTTGAAGAGGCTCTTCCAGGCGATCGGGGCACGGTGCGAGCGGCACGCGGTGCGGAGTGCGAGTGTCGTTGCGGCCGTCTCGCGGGCCGCTGCGGCGATGGCAACCGACATGGGAGCCGACCCCTCCAGGGTGGAGGTGGTCGCGAATGCGGTCGATGCGGCGTGCATCCCCGAGCCCTCACCGCTGCCGGCCCGCGAGGGAGCCAGGTTGGGCTGGGTCGGCAGCTTCGGTCACTGGCATGGGGTGGAAGTGGCGATCGAAAGCCTCTGCCACCTTCCGCCGGACGTCCGGTTGGTCCTTGTCGGTGATGGAGAGCGGCGACAGGACTGTGTGCGGATGGCCGACAGACTCGGCGTCGGCGACCGCATCACCTGGACCGGCAGCGTCTCTCACGGCGAGGCGCTCGATGTCCTGTCGCGCTGTGACGTTCTTGTCTCGCCGCACGTGTGGAAGGGACCCGACCCCTTTTTCGGTTCCCCCACGAAGCTGTTCGAGTACATGGCGCTCGGCAGGCCTGTCGTGGCCAGCCGTCTGGAGCAGATCGGCGAGATGCTGACAGACGGCGTGACCGCGGTGCTCACCGAGCCCGGTGACCCGAAGTCCCTCGCCGAGGGCGTCACACGAGTGCTGGAGCTGACCGACCACGGGGCGGCGCTCGGTCGCAACGCGCGTCAGGAAGCGCTCGCCGAGCACACCTGGGAACGGCGGGCCGGACAGATCCTCTCCAGGCTGTCCCTGCCGACCACCCACCCGGCCACGGAGAAGGGCTGACCATGTGCGGGATCGCAGGCATCTATGAGTACGGGCGTTCAGAGGGACGTGTCACGCCGGAAGCGGTCACACAGATGCGCGACAGACTGGCCCATCGCGGCCCCGACGGCGCCGGAGTGCACGTCAGCGAGGACGGCCGGGTGGGTCTCGGTCACCGGCGGTTGGCCATCGTGGACCTCGCTCACGGCGCCCAGCCCATGTTCGGCGAAGGCGGGGAGTGCCTGGTCTTCAACGGCGAGATCTACAACTACCCCGCCCTGCGCCGTGATCTCGAAGGCCGGGGCGCCAGGTTCCGCACCCAGTGCGACACCGAGGTCATCCTCCACGCGTACCGGCACTACGGCGACGCGTGCGTCAAGCATCTGACAGGGATGTTCGCCTTCGCGCTCTGGGACCCCAAGGCGGCACGTCTGCTGTTCGCAAGGGATCCACTCGGCGAAAAGCCTCTCTACTGGACCGCTCGGGACGGCACCTTCCTGTTCGCCTCCGAGGCGAAGGCACTGCTGGCACACTCTAGGGTCGCCCCCGAAGTCAACATGACGGTCCTCGAGAGCTACCTCGCCAACCTCGTGGTTCCCTCCCCGGCGACCCTCTACCAGGGGATCAACAAGCTGCCTCCCGGGACAGCCGGTACGTGCGACGCCGGAGGAGTCCGTACCTGGCGGTACTGGGACGTCACCACGGAACGCTCTTTCCTGGACGTGTCGTTGCCGGACGCCGCGTCGCACGTACGGAACCTGCTGGAAAGGTCCGTGCAGGCACGGCTGATGAGCGACGTTCCGGTCGGGGTCTTGCTCAGCGGGGGGTTCGATTCCACCTCGCTGGTCGCCCTGCTCCGCGATCGGGCCGCTCGAACCTCGACCTTCTCTGTGGGCTTCACCGACGCGCCCGGTCTCGATGAACGACACGAGGCGCGCTGGGTGGCCCAGCATTTCGGCACGGACCACCACGAGGTGACGGTGTCTCCGCGACAGGCACTGGAATCGCTGACGACCATGGTGCACCACCAGGACGAGCCGCTCGCGGATCCGGTCTGCATGCCGTTGGGCTTCGTCTGCGCGCTGGCCCGGCGCCGCGGGGTTCCCGTGGTGCTGGCCGGCGAGGGCGCCGACGAACTGTTCTGGGGCTATCCGGGCTATGTGCGGGCGATGCAACGACAGCGTGAGTTGCGGCTGTTGCAGAGACTGCCCGCCGGGTCGCGCCGCTTCCTCGCCGCTGCAGTACCGCGCTCACGGCGCCGAAGGGGCTTCGATCTGATGATGGGGGCCGTCGGCGGCAGACAGCTCCCGATGCACTATCCCCTGGGCATGCCGTCCTCGGTTCGCTCCCAGGTACTGGTGGCGCACCCGTACGACCCGCCTCTGATCCCACCGCAACTCACCGGTGATGAGACCGCCCTCCAGACGGTGGCGTTCGACACACAGCACTACGAGTTCACACTCCGGCTGCCCGAGCTGCTGCTCATGCGCATCGACCGGTTCTCCATGGCGCACTCGGTCGAGGCCCGCGTCCCCTTCCTTGACCAGGAGTTGGTGGAGTACGCCTATCGGCTGCCTGTGCACCACAAGCTGGACCGCGACCGCACCAAGGTGGTGCTGCGCCGAGCTCTCGCCGACATCGTGCCCGAGAGGGTGACGAACCGGGCGAAGCAGGGGTTCGGGGCTCCGATCGCGCACTGGCTGCGCGGTCCCATGGGGGACGCACTTCTCGATCTCCTGACAGCACCCGCGATGCGACGATACTTCCGGACCGACGCAGTTGCCGACATGGTCGCGGAACACCGGTCCGGACGGGCGCACCATGCCTGGTTCCTCTGGCCGATCCTCAACTTCGCGGTCTGGCACCGCGTGTGGATCGAAGGGGAATCGGCGGACGAGCTGACCGACCGGTTGCTGAGAAGGTGCCCCGTTGAGGCACGTTGACCACACCAACCCCGCGCGTGTGGGGCGCCCGCACCTGGCCCGTCTGCGCCGACTGGCCGTCTCGGCGGCCGCCTTGCCGCCCCGTGTGCTCGCCGCCGAACTGGGCTGGCGCACCTTCCGGACCGGATGCAGGGCATGTGCGGACAGACGGGATCGAACGGTCGGCGCACGTCCGCCGATCCCCGAGAACTGGCGTCCCTTCGTCCTCGGCGCTGTGGGCGCCCGCCCGAAGGTGGGGCCGAGCCCCTTGGAGCTGGAGGAATGCCTTCGTGAGGCGGACGCGGCGCTCGAGGGCAGGTTCACCGTCCTTGGTTACGGCACCGTGACAGTCGACAAGAAGCCGCATGGCTGGCATCAGGATCCGGTCCACGGGTTCACATGGCCGGACCGGCACCACCGTCTTCTCGGCCCCGTTCCAGGCCGCGCCGACATCAAGGTGCCCTGGGAGGTCGGCCGGCTGCAGTGGCTTACCGCTCTTGCGCGTGCCCACGCCTACACGGGCGACTCCCGGTACCGCGACGGGGCGGTGGAACTCCTCCGTTCCTGGGCAGCCGCCAATCCGGTGGGGGTCGGGCCGAACTGGACGAACGCGATGGAGGCGGGAATCCGGGCTGCCAATCTGGTGTGGGCGGCGGAGATCCTCGGCGACCCGCGCTTCGCGTCGTTGGCCGGCGGAATGCTACGGGACCACGGATGGTTCATCGTGGCCAACCTCGAATACAGTCCGCGTCTGACCAGCAACCACTACCTGGCCGACCTTGTCGGACTCGTCCACGCCGGCGGGGCCCTGCGCCACAGCCCCGCCGGGCGGCTCTGGCTCCGCATCGGCGGCCGGCAGCTGCAGCGGGAGATCGTCAAGCAGTTCCACGAGGACGGTTCCAACTTCGAGGCATCCACGGGTTACCACCGTCTGTCGACGGAGCTGGCCCTCGTCGGCCTGCTCGCGCTGCGCCGCCTCCGCATGCCGGTGCGGCCCGAAGTCCAAAACCGTCTTCTGGCGGCGGTCGAGGCATTGTCCGCACTGACCAAACCCGACGGACTTCTGCCCGCCCTCGGGGACGACGACAGCGGTCTGGTGATCGGTCTGCAGTCCGGACGGGATCCACGCGACGCCTCGCCGATCGTTGCCGCCGCGGCGGCTCTGGAGGAGGAAACGGACACGTCCGGGGAGACGGTGGGGCCGGAACTGGCTCAGTGGTGCGGAGCGCCGACGAGGCGGACCGGCACCCGACCACAGGCTGCCTCCTTCGCGTCGGCCGGCTGGCACGTCCTGTCGGCGGGACCGTACTGGTGCCTCGCGGAGTGCGGCGGAGTGGGACAGCTCGGCAATGGTGGCCACGGCCACAACGACACGCTGTCGTTCGTGCTCTGCGTGGACGGGCACGAGATCGTGACGGACCCTGGGACCGGCGTCTACACACCGGATCCCCGTCTGCGGAACCTGCTGCGTGCCACCCGCTCGCATTCCACGGTGGAGGTGGACGGTCAGGAGCAGAACCGCTTCGATTCCGCGTTGCTGTTCACCATGCGGAGCGACGACCGCGCCCGGGTCGTGGACCACCACGCGGACGGCTCGGGCCGTCAGGTCGTCGAGGCCATCCATGAGGGGTACCGCCGGCTCGACGACCCGGTGGTGCACCGGCGCCGGTTCACCCTGGACCCGCAGGGCCTGACGATTTCCGACCACTTCGGGTGCCGCGCCCCACACACCCTCGCGGTCAGCTTTCCGCTGTCCCCCGGCGTGCGCGCCGAGCAATGCGACGGCGAAACGCTGCTGATGGCCGACGGCACGGTGGTGGTCCTGAGCCAGACAGCCGGCCCCCGGCTCGCCTTCGCCGTCGAGGAGATGCCTTGGTCTCCCGCCTACGGCCGGGTCGTCACCGCACCCGTCCTTCGCGCCACGCTGCGGGCCGAGGGTCCGGTCTCATGGGAGCTTCGGTTCCGGGCGGCGGACGGAGCACGGACATGAAGATCCTCATGGCTGTGGTGTCGGACCTACGCAGCGACGCCCGCGTACGACGGGAGGCCACCGCGCTGGCCGAGGATGGCCATGACGTGCGGGTCGTGGGCTTCGATTCCGGCGTCCGGCGCCGAAGCAGCACCGTCGAGGAGGGGGTTCGCTACGACGTGGTGCCCTTCCCGTCGCGGAATCTTCCCCGCTTGCTGCGGCTGGCCTGCGCGGGCATCGGCGCCGCGCAGGCTGTGCTGCTCATGGGCCGCGGAAGGCCGGACGCCGTGCACTGCCACAATCTCCACCTCAGCCTGCCCGCGCTGCTCGTGGCGCGCCGCAACGGCGCCGCACTGGTGTACGACGCGCATGAGTTGGAGGCCTGCAAGTACCGGGGGCCGGTGCGATGGGTGATCCAAAGATGGGAACGAGTGGTCTGGCGCCACTCACATGCCAGAATCACCACCAATCCCTCACGCGCGGCATACCTGGAGCAATTGCACGGCAGCCGCCCCGCCGTCATCGGCAACTATCCACGGACACCCGACCCCGGCATGGAGCCGAAGGACCTCCGCTCTCGGCTGGGCATTCCCCGCCACCGGCTGGTGCTGATCTTTCAGGGGGGCTTCTACCTCGACTCCCGTTGCTTCGGGGCGGTCGCGGCCGCCCTGCGCGGGCTGCCGGGCTGGCACTGGGTGCTCATCGGTTTCGGTAGTGACGACACCGTGCGGAAACTGCGCGACCTGATCGCGGAGTGCGGGATCGAGGACAGAGCCAGCATCCTGCCCGCCGCACCGGTGGACGAGCTCCTCTCGTACACCGCCGGCGCGGACGTCGGCGTGGTGGCTCTCACCAATTCCGGTCTGAACTGCTACCTGGGGGACACCAACAAACTCTTCGAGTACCTGATGGCCGGCCTCGCGGTGGTGGGCAGCGACTTCCCCGAGGTGCGAAGGGCGGTGCTGGAGAGCCCGGCCGGCCCGACGGGGGCGGTGTTCGATCCGGCGAGTTCCGCGTCGGTCGCCCAGGCCCTGCGTGAGGTCGCCGCCGACCTGGCGACGTTCCGGCGCAACGCCGGGAAAACACGGACCGCGTATTCCTGGGAGAGCGAGAGCAGGACGCTGACGCGCCTGTACCGCGCGCTCGCCACGCCGGGGGACACACGGCCCGATACCGAACTGGGGCGGCCGGCTGAGCCGTCCACTCTTCCGAAAGGCGCTTGACGTGAAGGCAGTACTGCTGTCGGCTCGGGACGGTTCGATCAGTGTGGCGGAGATTCCGCCCCCCGTGGTGCAGTGGGGCACGGTGCTGATCCGCAACACCTACTCGCTGATCAGCGCCGGTACCGAGCGGGCGACGCTCGAGACGGGCGCCAGTAGCCTCGTGGGAAAGGCACGCCAGCGCCCCGACCAGGTCCGACAGGTCCTCAACACGGCTCGGCAGCTCGGCGTCGTGGAGACCTACCGGATGGTCCAGGACCGGCTCGACCGGCCCATGACGCTCGGGTACTCCTGCGCGGGTGAGGTGATCGCGGTCGGCGAGGGAGTCGGCGACATCACCCCCGGTATGCGTGTGGCAGCGGGGGGAGCCGGCTACGCATCCCACGCGGAGATCGTGGCCGTGCCCCGTAATCTCGTCGTGCCCGTGCCGGATAGTGTGGAGGACCGCTGGGCCGCGTTCGCCACCGTGGGGGCCATCGCACTCCAGGGAATCCACCAGGCCGAGGCGGTTCCGGGATCCCGTGTCGCGGTGATCGGCCTCGGACTGGTGGGACAGCTCACCCTGCGGCTCCTGCGGGCCTACGGGTACGACCCGGTCGGCGTGGACCAGGACTCCGCAGCCGTCGATGCGGCCCGGAGCAGCGGATTCGTCGCCTACCGCAGGGACACGGAAGACCTCCCGGGAACCGTCGCGCGTCATTGGGGTGGCGCACGCGCGGACGCCGTTCTGGTGACGGCGGCGACCTCGAGCACTGATCCGGTGGAGCTGGCCGGGAGCCTGGCGCGAGACCGGGCCACCGTGGTCATCGTGGGAGACGTCAAGGTGGCCCCGCCTCGTGCGTCCTACTACCACAAGGAACTTTCGGTCCGTTACTCCCGCTCGTACGGACCGGGACGGTACGACCCGCGCTTCGAGGAGTCGGGCCAGGAGTACCCCGAGGGTTACGTGCCATGGACCGAACGCCGCAACCTGGCCGAGGTCCTCAGGCTTGTGCCCGGACTCGGCCTGGAGAGCCTCGACCCCCGGATCTTCGCCGTCGAGGAGGCCGCCGAGGCGTACCGCGTCCTGAACACAGAACGGCCGCGGCGGCGTGTCGCTCTGCTGTTGCGCTATCCCGGCACCGCCGAGGTGACCGAGCCACGGCGGTGTCAGGACAAGCCCGCCACTTGGTCACCGCCTGCTGCCGACGCGAGGATCGCCGCGATCGGGGCGGGGAACTTCGCCACCAAGATGCTGTTTCCGCATTTGCGCCGTGAACGAGGTGTCAGCTTCTCGTGGGTGTCGAGCGCACGAGGTCTCACGGCCGTGCAACAGGGCAGGCGATGGGGATTCCGCAGTGTCGCGGAGAGCGCCGAGCACGGACTGGCGTCAGGCGATGCCGACTGCGTCATGGTGCTGTCCCGCCATGACAGCCACGGACGCTATGCGGCAGAAGTGCTGCGCCGCGGTATTGCGTTGTACTGCGAGAAGCCCTTGGGCCTATCGGAACAGGAGCTGGAGGAGGTGGCGGCCGCCTGGTCCCGGTCCGGCGCCCCGGCGCTCGCCGGCTTCAACCGGCGGTTCGCCCCAGCAGTCCGGGACTTGCGTGCCGCACTGCCCGAGGGGGCCCCGCTCCAGGTTGTCTATCGGGTCTTCGCCGGCCGACTGCCTGCCGATCACTGGTACTTCGACCACCGGCAGGGTGGCCGACTGCTCGGTGAAGTCTGCCATTTCATCGACACCGCGAACTTCCTCGTCCCGGGCAGGCCGGTGAGTGTGACCGCCACGGGCGTGGACAGCAGGGACCCCGTGTCGGCCCAGAGTGTCACTCTGCAGATCGCCTACGCCGACTCGTCGACCGCTTCCATCGTGTACGGCGGCCTCACACCGCCCGGGGCCCCCAAGGAGTTCATTGAGGTGGCCTGCGACGGTGTCGCCGCCAGGATCGAGGACTTCGAGTCCTTGGCGGTGTGGAAGGGTGGGAAGAAGTCGGAGTCGGTCTATCGGGGGGCTCCGAAGGGACACGCCGAGGAGATGCGGGCCCTGACGCGGCTGCTGCAGGGCGAGAAGGTCGCCGAGGCGGACTTCCGGCTGGCGCTGTGGAGTTCGCTCGTGGCATGCAGGGCGTCCGCTGCTCTCACGGGAAGCGGTCGGGCAGGGACCACCCCGACCACCCCGGCGCTTGCGGAGGCCCTCGGCTGCACACCCGGCGCTGGTGAAGTCGGGAAGCCCCGGGGTGTGGACCGGGAGCGAGCCCAGCTCACGCACGAGGAGGCCGTGGGTACAACAGGGTTCTCCGGCACGTGAGTTCCCCAGGGCGGGTCCGAGCCCGTTCCGGGAGAACGGGGCGCGGGCCCGCCCCTTTCGGCCTGTTCTGCGTGGTGGTGGTGTGGCGGCGTGGTGGGAAGCCAATGACGGCGGTGCCGGACGGGTCACCAAACCGCTCCGGGCTACCGCGCGGCTGCGCCCTGCCCCGTCGCCGGACGGAAAGTTTCGGAGGCGGTCCCCGAGCCCGCCTCTCCGATCTGGGGGGCTGTCTCCCCCGCGCTCACGGCTCGCCGGTACCGAATGAAGTGAACAGCCAGGTTGACGGCAAGGGCCAGAAGGCTCGCCCACGCCGCTCCCGCGGCCCCGAAGCCCGGAATCAGCAGAAGATTGAGGATGAGGTTGGACACCGTCAGGGTGATCGCCGCGGTCCGCAGGTCGGATCCGAGACCGTGCGCCGCCAGGAAGGTATTGAACAGGCGGGTCACGGCACCCACGACCTGCGCCGCTGCGAGGACCGGCACCAGCCCCGCCCCCATCAGGAACTCATCGGAATAGACCAACCGGACCAACGGCGCGGCAAGCATGCTCAACGCGACTGCCGGTACGGCACTCGCCACCGTCACCGCCGCGACCCAGTACAGGTCCATACGAGGCTGACGGGCGAGCCGCCCGAACAGCGCCGTCGCCAGACCCGCACCCGGAAGCCCGATGGGGAACGCGAGCGATGCGGCGCACATGTAGCAGGCGAACGAGCGTGGCTCGCTGCCGGCACCGAGCATCAGCGTGTCCATGTGGTACGTGCCCATGCTCAGCACCCGACCGATGTAGGCCGAGAAGCCATAGTCACGGGCACCCCGGATCATCCGCGCCATGGATTCGCGGAGCCCGCAGAAAACAGGCCGGAGGTACGCCAGGAGCGCAGACCACCCCGCGAGAAGGAACAGGGCGTCCGTCAGAAGTACCTCGGACGACGTCAGGTGTACTCCGAACGCCGGCATGGCCGTGAGGAGGCCGAGAAAGCCCGTCCGTGAAAGCACTGAGGCGATCGAGTAGCTGTGGAGTCGGCCGAGCCCCTGCGCTGTTTGCAGACACACGAAGTCAAGGGGAAAACCCACGGATACGAGGGCCACCAGTCTCAGAGCCGGCCCCGCGTGAACATTGAAGCCGGAGTCCACGATCCACGACAGCGCGAAGATCGTAAGACCGAACAGGACGGACACGGGCAGGAAGAACGTCACGACCGCACCGGTGATGCGATGCCGCTCTGCCGACTCCGAACACGCCAGCATCCGTGCCGCGGGCAGGAACAGCCCGAACTCGAAGAACATCGCGCTGAACAGCAGCAGTTGTTTGCCGAAGGTGTAGCTCGTGTAAGCGCCGACGTCCAGGGATCTGGCGAGCAGAGCCGATGTGGCCATGCCGAGTCCGCCGAGCACCGCGCTCGAGGCGGCGAAGCCGACGGCCTGACGGACCGTGGTGGAGGCGAAGGCCGTCCTGACCTTCACGCACCCTCGGACGACGCCACCAAGACCGACGGAGGTCATGACGCCGACTCCACCAGCCGCGGTTTGACGGCCCGGCCCGTGCCGACTTCAGCCTGCCTTTCGGCGGCCGGCGGTTGGGACTGCTGGATCGCGGCTGCCGCGAGTCCCAGGAGCACGGCGAGGACGACGTTGCTCGGCCCCAGGGGCAGCATGGTCAGCTCGACGGAGAACGCCAGGTAGGACACGGCACCGGCGATCACTGCTGCTCGCAGCACTTGGTACGTCGGATCAGCAGGCGCCGATCGGCTGAGCCGACGGAGCATCCTGACACAGAATCCGCACACGGCGACCAGAGCCGTGAACCCCACTGCTCCCTGCTCCGCCAGGGTCGCGATGAACGAACTGTGCGGAGACTTCACCGCCCGCACCCCCCACACCTCCCGGACGCCGACGCGGCTCTGCGTGGCGGCGAACTGGTTGATGCCCACGCCCGTCAGGGGGGCGGATCGCCAGATATCCACTCCCATCTGGTAGGTGGCGAGCCGCCCCGCCACATTGGCCGTGTTGCCCATGCGCGTGCGGAACACCGCGTTGTCCTGGAGCGGCACGTACAGCGTCAGCGTTGCCAGGGCGACGGCCAATCCCACGACGGCGAATCTCAGCCTGCGCCCGAACCGCAGGCCGAGGCCGATGACGAGGATGACCGGGACACAGGCCCAGGCCACGCGGAAAAGCGAGACGATCATGCCTACGAGCTGCACGGTGGCGAGCACCGGGCCCACGAACGAGGGGAGCACTCTGAGGCGTGCGCCGTGAGTCCGTCCGCTCATCCACCAGAACAGGGTCGCGGCCAGGGTGAGGGCCAGGGTGAGTGCGTAGACCTCTGGGACCGAGTAGGGACCGGAGACCCTGATCACGCCGCCGGCCTCCGAGTCGGCTCGTACGGCACCACCGCTCAGTGAAGCAAGCTCGTATCCGAAGAGGCGTTCCGTGATGCCGAACAGGGCCACAAGGGTCCCGCTCACCATGAGCCCCGCTGCCCACACCCGCAGCTTCCGGGGCGTGTCCGCTGTGCGACGGCAGATGCAGAAGGCGGCGCAGGGGAGCAGAACCGCGTCGACGAAGGTCTCGAGAGCGCCCACGACATTGGGGCGCGTGGTCGCGGCGCGGATCAGGAACAGTGCCGCGAACACCACTGCGGCGATGACGAAGGCGCGCACGCTCGGCGCGCTGGGCCTCCTGGCGCTCCGCTTCATGAGGAGCGCGAGAACCAGCGCACTCAGGTACATGCGGTCGAACGTCAGAAGCGAGCCCGACTGGGGATAGCGGACGAAGGGGTAGAGGGCCGGCGAAAGGACCAACCAGGTCACGCCGGCAGCCAGCGGGATCCGATCGCACAGGAGGGCGAACGCCGTCAGCATCGCGGCGGCGAACAGCACCACCGTCGGCACACTCGGTGAGATCAGGACGGCGGTCAGCGTGAGGATGCCGACGGCCGTGTAGAGGACGGTCCAGGCGGCCGACGGAGTGAGCCTCATGGATCGGGTCGTCCTCACCGGCGCGCTCACTGGCCGCGCCGAGTCACGTAGAAGGCGGTCAGCGCGTCGAGGAGTGGTGCCAGGCTCCACCGCGGCGACCTCCGAACCGGGGGGCCCGGGAGGGCCTTGGCGTACAGGGCCGGCGCCCCGCCATCTCCGGGAAGCGCCGGGCTGACGGTTTCCAGGACCTGGTCTGCGAAGCCAGGGCGGACGTAACCGCGTTCCTCCGCCCAGACCGCCATACGGACGGCCGTCGCGTCGTTGTTCGGGTCACGGCGCGCGTGCCGGCCCCGCGCAGTCTTCACGTCCGCGTAGTAGCGGGGTACCGAGCCGTCAAACAAGTGATCGAGGTAGTACCGAGTTCCCGAGTCGATCACCTTGTTCGGTTTGAGCCCGAGTCCTCGCGACGCCGCGTCGAACCGCAGCAGCACATAGCCGGTGTGGAAGCCGTCCACCCACCCGAGGTTCGCGGACGTGCCGTACGGCCACGAGCCGTCGGGGCGCTGCCCCTCCGCGGTGGCGGTCACCGCCGAGCGCGCCGCATCGGTCAGGCGCGAGGCAAGTGGCCGGCGCATCCCGTCCAGACCGGCGAGTCGTGCCGCCAGTGCCGCGCCCATGAGGTTCGCGTTGTGGATCAGCGTGGCGGACGCCGGCGTATAGGCGAAATGACGACCGGTGTACAACTGGTCCAGCAGCGCTGTGGCGAGACTTTCGGCGGCGGCGCCGTCCAGCGTTTCGGTGTCGAGGCATCCGTCCGCGCAGAACGTGGTGGCGACGATGTTCGGCATCGAGGCCGGGTAGTGCCCCCAGCGCGTCTGCACGTCGAACTCGTAGTTCCAGAGTCCCGCATAGCGGCCGCGCAGTTGTCTGGTGGCGGTCCACCGTCCGAGCTTCCGAGCCCGGCTGCGCCAGAGGGGCGAAGCGGCGAGACGGCTGCAAGCGGTCGCCCCCAGGCCGCAGGCCGTTGCCGTGCGCAGTGGGCGGATCGCCAGCCAGGGGCGGATATCGACCGGGCTTCTCTTCACCGTCTGCAGGAGAACCTGGCGCAGAAAGGGGTGGATGGCAAGGGACGCCAGGGGACTTGTCAGACCGTCGTAGGGGTCCGGGCCCGCCCAGTCGCAGCCGTCGAGCAGATGGAAAATGTAATCGGCACGTCTTTCGAGTTCTTCGGGTGTCATCAGATCGGCGGTGAATTCAGTCGCTGTCAGACTGCTGCTTTGCCAAGCGGCCACTGGCACTCCGAAGATCCGTCCGGCTGGTTCGGTTTTCCCTGCCGAAGTTACGGAAAGTCAGGCTAGTCTCAGAATCTCCGTAAAGGTGCTGGACGACGCACCTTCCCGGGTGAATTCCGGAGCCCGAATGCGCCGCACGGATGAAAGCCTGTTTCGCCGGGTGATGCCCGATGCACCGATACGAGAGATCGATGTGAAAGCGACGCGGCAGCCGTAGCCCCTTCCCATGCAAGGAGTTCCGGCCCCACCTAGTGCCGTGACAGGCACTGGCACTCCAGCCGGACTGCCGCCAGCTCCCGCGGACCGGCCGACCGCTCAGCCACCACCTCTCACTCCCGCCCTGGCAAAACACCGCTAGTAGGCCCCGGTGCCCCCGACGACCGCGCGCACCGTCCGCACCAGCACCCCGAGGTCCCCCGACGGTGACCAGTTGTCCACGTACCTGAGGTCCAGGGCGACCGTCTCGTCCCAGGAGAGGTCGGAGCGGCCGCTGACCTGCCACAGGCCGGTGAGCCCCGGCTTGACGGTCAGCCGGCGCCGCTCCACCTCGTCGTAACCGGCGACCTCGTCGGGCAGCGGCGGTCGCGGACCGACCAGGGACATGTGTCCCCGCACCACGTTGAACAGCTGGGGCAGTTCGTCCAGGGAGCAGCGGCGCAGCACCCGGCCGACGCGGGTGATCCGCGGATCGCGGCGGATCTTGAACATGCGGCCGTCCTGCTCGTTGGTCCCGGTCAGCTGATGCCTCAGCCGCTCCGCGTCGACGACCATGGTGCGGAACTTGGCCATGGTGAACGGTTTTCCGCCGCGTCCGATGCGCGTCTGCCGGTGCACGGCGGGGCCCGGGGAGTCCATCCGTACGGCGAGGGCCACCGCCGCGAACACCGGGGCGAGCAGCACGATCAGCAGCGCCGCGCCCAGCCGGTCCGTCACCGACTTGAGCAGCGTCGCAAGCCCCCGCCTCAGGGGCGGGGCCACGGCCAGCATGGTGAGCCCGGCCACGGAGAGGACGCCCACCCGGCGCCCGGCAACCTCGGTCAGACCCGGTACCACCACGAGCGGGCATTCCTCGCCGTGCAGGGCCCATGACAGCCGCCGCAGGCGTGTTCCGTTCATGTACAGTCCCGGCACGACGAGGACCACGTCCGCGTAGAGCCGCCGGGCCGCCTCCAGCACCGGGGCGGAGTCGGCCGACGGACGTGGCGGTGCCTGCCGGCCGATACGGGTGGCGACCGGGGCCAGTACGTGCGGGTCCTCGTCGCCGATCGGGCACACCCCGACGACGACGAACTCGTGGTCGGTCCGCTTCGCGAGGTGGCTCACCAGACCGTCGACAGCGTTCGCCTCCCCGATCACCAGGGCCCGGCGGACGGTCCGGCCGTCACGGCGTCGCGCGACCAGATGACGGTGGATCAGATGCTGTACGACGGCGCTCGTCGGGGCGCAGGGCACCAGGGCGGCCAGCGCAAGGAGGAACGGGGACTCCTCGCCTGTCGCCGCCCGCACCACCGCGAGCACTCCGACCAGCACCAGCCAGTCCTGCAGCGCGGGGCCGATGTTGTCGCGCTCACCGAGACAGCGCTCTCCGTAGCGGTCCCGTGCGCCGCGCACGAGCAGCCATGCTGCGGCCGCCACCATCGCGTAGGCCACGGCATGCGTGCCGCCGACCAGCGCGAAGGCCAGATACACCGGCATGGCGGCGCCGGTCACGTCGCCGATGACGGCGGCCGGCGCGTACCAGACGGGCTTGCCGGTGCGGCGGCCGGTCGGCGGCTGCTCCCGGATGACCTGTGCCTGCGCAGGTCTTGCCACTGGTACGTGGGGCATCGTCTCCCCGAACAGCCACATTCGCCCTCCAAGCGCATCAAAAAAGGACTATTCGAGTGTGAACGGCTGCCCGGTGAACAGCGGGGCGCGACGCTGAGCTGCGGGCAACTCTCACCCGATGAGCAGAGCTCCATGCCATGTGCATATGCAGACGGCCTGGGCCGAGAGGCGAGGAGTCCACGGCAGGGCGCTTCTGCGGGAGGGCGCTGGAGGGTCGCGCGGGGGCGTGCGGACCTCTACGAGCCCAGGCGCCTTGGCATACGCGGGGCCGCCCGTTCGTCAGCCCGAGACCAACACCACACGGAACATTCTGGGCCAGAACTTCCCCGTGATCAGGAACTGATCCGTGCCGGGGACCGCCGCGATACCGTTCAGCGCGGACCCCGGGACGACTTCGTCGTCGCGCAGCAGGCCCGAGGCGTCGATGCTCGCCGTCACCGCTCCGGTGACGGGATCGATGCGCACGATCCGGTCGGTGAAGAGCACGTTCGCATACACAGCGGCACCGACGCACTCCAACTCGTTCAGCTCCGTCACCGGCCGGCCTCCTTCGGTCACGGCGACCTCGCCCGTCTTCGCGAGCGACCTGGGGTCACGGAACGTCAGCCGTGACGAGCCGTCGCTGGTCACCAGTCGGCGCCGGGCCCGCTCGAGGCACACGCCCCAGCCGTCGTCCTGGTACGGGACGCGACGCAGTTCCCTGAGTGTCCTGGCGTCGCGCTCGATGGCGGTCCGGTTCCGCCAGGTGAGCTGCCACAGGGTTCGGCCGAGCACGGTGATGCCCTCACCGAACAAGGGCGCGGGGAGTGCCGTGCGGACCGTGGGCTTCTTGCCCAAAGGCCCTGCCCGTACCGAGGACCGGCCGGAGATGCCGGTGCCTTCGTAGAGCGTGTCGCCGGCCATCTCGAGTCCCTGGGTGAACGCTCGCGGGTCGTGCGGAAAGGTCTTGAGCACCTTGACCCGCAGGTGCTCGACCCGGTGGGCGGCGACCCGCCGCCCACCCGCGGCCCCGCCTGCCGGATCGTCCGGGGCGCGCTCTCCCGCCGCGCACGACGCGATCAGCAGGACACCCACGAGCACGGCCGCCCCGGTGCGGCACGGGCGCTCAGACACGGCAGGAACCGCCCGGTCTCAGGGTGGCTTGCAGCGGCGTCACCAGGGACTGCCGCAGAAGGACCGGGGCGCCGTCCGCGTGCGGCTCCAGCAGGTGCAGCACCAGCGTGCGGCTGGAGTGGGCGGGCAGTTCCAGGTCCAGCGTGTACACGGAGTGGCCGCGTTCGACGCCGGGCGCGAGCTGCGCAGGGCGGCCGTCCAGGGTGGCGCCGGTCAGGGAGGCGCCGACGCCCGCGTAGTACGACACCAGGAGCCGGTTGTCACCCGGCCGGGTGCGGTAGGGAGGGGAGTCCCCCCTCATGGTCACGTAGTCGGGCAGGCCCGAGGTCGGCGCCCGGTTTGTCAGGGTCATGATTGCGGTGACCGTACGGTCGCCGCCGGAGCAGGCGCCCGCTTCCCAGGTCAGGCTCCGGTCGAGGTAGTAGTCCAGCTTGCCGCCGGCCGCGTTGTTCACCACCAGCCCCGCGAAGGGGCCGGGAGTCTCCGGGAGCGTGCCCGAGTAGGGGCGCGACTCGAGGAGACGTTGCTCCGCCGCATGCGCGCTCCACACCTTCAACCGTCCGTCCCGCTGGGCGTCGTTCAGGGCGACGAGCAGGGCGGGCAGCCGGCGCATGTCGCCGGTCGCGGAGATCAGGGGCCCGGCGGCGGCGCGGGCCGCCTCGACGAAGAACGCCTTGCGCCGGGCGACGTCGTCGTACATCGCGTAGCTGGCCCGTTCGGTGAGGTCCACGACGTTGTCGGCGGTCAGCTCGGTGCCGCCCGCCATGCGGGCCGGGCCGGTGACGCGCAGCAAACGGCTCAGCGTGGCGGGATCGACGGCGAACACGCCGTCCACGCGCTCGCCGGTGTGTTCGCGCCACGCCGCGGCCCAGATGCGGGCCG
Source organism: Streptomyces sp. GbtcB7 (assembly GCF_019091445.1). Lineage (NCBI taxonomy): Bacteria > Bacillati > Actinomycetota > Actinomycetes > Kitasatosporales > Streptomycetaceae > Streptomyces > Streptomyces sp. GbtcB7. Next base: position 107,964 of record NZ_JAGXJM010000004.1, on the reverse strand, counting down.
CGTAGGGGAAGTGCGGGCTCATGTTGGAGTTGGCCCACACGCGGGTGGGCTCGCTGCCCTGGTACCGGGCCGTGAAGTCGGCTCCCAGGTCGAGGTCCGTCTTCGTCGTGGCCATCTCGGTGTTGTTGCCGAAGCGCTCGAAGGACAGATGACCCCGGTCGGCCGACAGCACGGCGAAAGCCCCCGGAACGCCCCCGGTGCCACGCGCCTCGGCGATGTTCTGGAACGCGAGGAAGTAACGCCGTTCCCCTCCAGCGCCGAGCAGGGGCGGCAGGACGCGGGCCGCCAGGGAGGCGTCGGTCATCACCGGGCCGAGGCGGTCGATCTGCCGCGCGAGCCCGGCCCGGGCCCGGTCGGCCGCCGGCAACCAGGTGGACCGGGGCAGCCCGTGCACGTCGGCCTGCACCTCGGCCGCGGCGCGGGCGGCCCGGGCGACTTCCGGCGCGTGCTTCTGCAAGGTCATCAGGGCCTCGGACATCCCGTCACCGCGGCCGTCCGGCGTGGCCGGTGGCAGGGCTCGCACCAGCGGGGACAGCACATCGCCGGCCAGCCGGTCGGCCGCGTACGCGGCCCCGCGTACGGTCCTGACCGGGGCGCCGAAGAAGGGGAGCGCGGCTGCGGGGTACCAGGCCGGGCCGGTGGTGAGGCGATGCGCCCGAGCGGCGTGGGCGGCTGCGGAACGCACCTCCCGTTCCCGCTCCTGGGCGGACGTGGGCACGGAACCGGAGGCGGCGCCGGGCACGGGCGCCACCGACTGCCGCAGCGCGTCGAGGTCCAGCCCGGCTGCGATCAACTCCGAACGGGCGAGCAGCCCGGTGACACCGATCCAGACGGCGCCGGCCAGGGGGAGCGCCGCGGCGGCCAGCAGGGTGTTCCTGAGCACGCGGCGGCGGCCCGGTGCCCCCTCGCGGGAGCGGCCGGGCCTGCGCGTGCGGAAGGCGTCTCGGCCGGGGCCGGGACGCCTTGGTTCCGCCGTGCCGATGTCCTGCTCCGTCATGAACTGCGGCGACGGCGCACGGCCAGCATCGTGCCCCCGCCCGCCGCGACCAGCCCCGCCGCGGCGCCGCCCAGCGCCAGGGCCTTTTCATTGCCTGTTTCCGCGAGGCCCGGGCGGTGATGGGGGTTCCACGAACCGCTGGGTTCGCTGCCTGGCCGACCGAGCCTGCCCTGCACCTTGATGCGGACGGAAAGCGTCAGGCTGGGGTGGCGGGCGGTCAGTTTGAACGTGTGGCGGCCCAGCGCGGTGCGCTTGGGGATGGTCACCTTGCCTGTGACGACTCCTCCCCCGTCCGCCCTGTACCTGCCCAGGACGACTTCATGCGAGAACAGCGACGCGGTGACCAGCTGTCTGGCGGCGAACCCGGTGCCGCGGAAGGTCAGTGCACCTCCGGCGGGCAGTGTGGTGCGGCTGAGGGTGAGGCTCGGGGGCGGTGGCGGGTACTGCGCATGGGCGGTCTGCGCCCCCACCAGCGGTGCCGCGACGAGCACGGCAGCCGATGCTGCCGATGCCAGAGCAACCCGCCATCTGGGCGATGTCGTCATCTTCTTGACTCTCCTCGACTTCAGTCCGGGCCAAGCCGCAGCGTCGGCCGTGAGCAAGGTTTGGGTACCAACCATCTAGATACATGGAATAAATGGGATATATAGGCACCGACTGGCGTGACGTCGGCCAGAAGCCACCGGATGGTCGAGCGCTTGCTTCCCAATGGCCCACGTTCGGCGGACCGACACAGGGGTGGCTCCCCCGGTTGACACGCGCGAGTCCCTATCGTCGGCTGCGTACATAGGGAACAGAACATTCCATTTCGGGTGGTTCCCTCGGTCCCATGAGGGGTGCAGCTTGGATCTCCACGGATTCCTGAAGGCTCTTGCCAGACGCTGGCCGACCGTTGTGGTCTGTCTGGTTCTCGCGATCGGGGCGGCGCTCGCCGCGACGAGCTTCAGCACACCCGTCTACGAGGCGAGGACACAGCTCTTTGTCGCCACCCGCACCAGCGAGGACACCGCCCAGCTGAACCAGGGGCAGAGCTTCTCGGAGGCGCGCGTGCAGTCGTACGCCGCGATCGTGACCACCCGTCAGGTGACCCGGCCAGTGGTGAAGGAGCTGCGGCTGCGCACCACCCCGGAGGAACTGGCGTCCCGGATCACCGCCGTCGCCCCGCTCAACACCGTGCTCATCGACATCACCGTCCGGGACACCGAGCCCGAGCGGGCGGCGCGCATCGCCAACGCCGTGGCGCAGCGGTTCAGCGCGGTCGTCGAGCGACTGGAGGCGCCCAAGCGCGCGCCCGGCTCGGAGCGGTCCCGAAGCAGCCGTACGGGCGACGGCAGCTCACCCGTCTCCCTGGGCGTCACCCAGGAGGCCGTCGCCCCCGTCGGTCCGGTCTCGCCCCGCCCGCTGCTGAACCTGGCCGCAGGAGTGTTCGGCGGCCTGTTGCTCGGTGCCGGACTCGTCGCCCTGCGCGAGACCCTCGACACCACGCTCAAGACCAGCGAGGCGCTGGGCGAGTTCACCGAGCTGCCGGGTCTCGGCACCATCCCGTACGACAGGAACGCCGCCAGGCAACCGCTCGTCAGCGCCGACGGGCACTCCCACCGCGCCGAGGCCTTCCGCAAGCTGCGCACCAACCTGCAGTTCTCGCAGGTCGACGACCCGCCCCGGATCATCGTGGTGACGAGTTCGGTGCCCGGTGAGGGCAAGACCAACACCGCGGTGAACCTCGCCCTCTCGCTCGCCGAGACAGGTCTCTCCACCTGCCTCGTGGACGGCGACCTGCGTCGACCGTGCGTGGCCTCGACCTTCGGTCTCGTCCAGGACGCCGGTCTGACCACCGTGCTCATCGGACAGGCCCGTATCGAGGACGTGATGCAGCAGGTCGGCGGCCGGCTCTCGGTTCTCGCCAGCGGCGCCGTACCGCCGAACCCCACGGAGCTGCTCGCCTCGGCGCGGATGGAAGAGGTGCTGCGCGAACTGGCGGACACCTACGAGGTCGTGATCGTCGACACCGCGCCGCTGCTGCCGGTCGCCGACACCCTCGGACTCGCCTCCTTCGCCCAGGGTGCGTTGCTCGTCGTCCGCGCCGCGAAGACCAGCCGGGATCAGGTCCGCACCGCCGCGGAATCGCTGGACCGCGTGGGTGTCCGCGTCCTCGGCACCGTCTTCAACATGGCTCCGGTGCCCAGGGGCGATCGCTACGGCACCTACGGGTCGTACGGCGAGCTGCCCGCTCCTCGTGTGTCGGACCCCGGGAAGGAGGCCGCCGCGGCGACACGTCTCGCGGGCGGGAAATGACCCGGGTCCTGTTCGTCTGCACGGGCAACGTGCACCGCTCGGTGCTCGCCGAGCGGCTGCTGGCCGCGAGGCTTCCGCCCGGTTCGGCCGTACGGCCGGAGAGCGCCGGAACGCAGGCGCGGCCCTGGTCCGGTATGGAGGCCTCCACCAGGTCGGTGCTGGAGGAACTGGGCGGTGACGGCTCCGGCTTCGCGGCCCGCCCGCTCACCGCACAGCTCGTCGCGGAAGCAGCACTGGTCCTCGGGCTCGCGCACGAACACCGGGAGGCCGCCGTACGGCTCGTGCCGACGGCGCTGCGGCGCTGCTTCACCCTGAAGGAGTTCGTACGTCTCGCTGTGGGGAGAGTCGACACGGTGCGGGGCGGGAAAGGTACGGCGACCACGCATGGCGACGTACCGGAGGGGCAAGTCCCGCCGGTCGTGGACGGTTTCGACGTCGTGGTCGCGGCCACCGCCGGCCGTCGGGGTGCCGTCGCCCCGGTCCCGCCGGCCGAGGACGACATCTCGGACCCGTGGGGGAGGCCCCACTCCGTGCTGTACGAGTGCGCCCGCGAGATCGACGGGACGGTGAGCGCACTCGCCCGGTTGCTGGGCGGCGGAGCGAGCCTCTGAGCCGAAGGTCCGCGAGGGACCTCACGTGGCTGGGAGTGGTATCCGCGGCGCGGGCCGGGACACGGCCCCCATCCATGGCGAAACAGCAGGTCAGTCCAGCCCGCCGAGTCATCGGCCGGCTGATTGGACCTGAGTGAGTGTGACCTCGGTGGTGCGCCAGGCGAGGCCGTGTGACACGCCTACGCTCGCGGTGTGGACAATCGGGCCGAAACAAGACCTCGGCGCGCTGCTCTCCCCCTGAGCATCCAGGTCCTCACCGTCCGGGCCGTCACGCGCGCAGATAGGCCAGGACCGCCAGCACCCTGCGATGGGTCGCGTCGGCCGGAGGCAGGTCCAACTTGGCGAGGATGCTGCCGATGTGCTTGCCCACGGCCGCCTCGGACACCACCAGTTCGCGGGCGATCGCGCCGTTCGACCTGCCCTCCGCGATCAGCGCCAGGACCTCACGCTCACGCGGGGTGAGCCGCTCCAGCGGGTCGCGGCGGCGGCGCAGCAGTTGGCGTACGACTTCGGGGTCGACGACCGTGCCGCCGTCCGCGACCTCGCACAGGGCGTCCACGAACTCCTCGACCTGCCCCACCCGGTCCTTCAGCAGATAGCCGATCCCCGATCCGTCGCCGGTGTCCAGCAGTTCCGAGGCGTACGTCCGCTGCACGTACTGGCTGAGCACCAGGACCGGCAGCGTGGGCCGCTTCTCGCGCAGCCGCACCGCCGCGTGCAGCCCCTCGTCCTCGAACGCGGGGGGCATGCGTACGTCCGTCACGACGATGTCGGGTGCGTGCTCCTCGACCGCGGCGACCAGAGCCGTGGCGTCCCCGACGGCCGCGACCACCTCGTGGCCGCAGCGGGTGAGCAGGCCGACGAGCCCCTCCCGCAGCAACACGCTGTCCTCGGCCAGAACTACGCGGAGCGATCGGTCCGTTCGCAAGGAAACTCCACACGCAACAGGGTCGGTCCGCCCCGCGGACTGGACAGGGAGAGTCTGCCATCCAGCACCGACACCCGGTCCGCGAGTCCGGTCAGCCCGCTGCCGGCTTTGGCGTCCGCGCCCCCACGGCCGTCGTCACGCACCTGAAGGAACAGACGCCCGTCGCGGTGCTCCCCGCTCACCGCCGCGCGGCTCGCCCCGCTGTGCCTGGCGACGTTGGCGAGGGCTTCGCAGACCACGAAGTACGCGGCGGCCTCGACCGCCCGGGGCAGCCGGCCGGGCAGTTCCAGGCCGTCGATGTCGACCGGGACCGTGGAGCGGTCCGCGGCGTCCGCGACCGCTGCCTGGAGGCCGTAGTCCGTGAGGACCTTGGGGTGGATGCCGTGGATGAGTTCGCGCAACTCCGCGAGTGCCCTGCCCGCCTCCTCGTGGGCCGTGGCGAGCTGGTCGGCGAGGGGCCCGGGCGGTGCGTCCAGACGGGCCAGGCCGAGCGTCATCGTCAGGGCCACCAGGCGCTGTTGAGCCCCGTCGTGCAGATCGCGCTCGATGCGCCGCCGCTCCGCCTCGAAGGCGTCCACCAACCGGACGCGTGAACGGGCCAGTTCGGCGACCTTCGCTCCCAGGTCGCCCTCGCGCGGCGCGATCAGCACACGCGTCAGTTCCGCTCGTGCGCCGGCCGTGACCCCCAGGACGTAGGCACCGAGCGCGAGGAGGACGAGCCCCAGCACGGCTGTGCCGAAGGCCGTCGGCCAGGTGGTGACCGTCCACTGCTTGAGCACCTTGGTCTCCCGGCCGTCGCCGGCCGTGGCCATCAGCAGCGGGGTCGCGGCCATGGACAGCGGGGCGAGCAGGGCGACCGTGATCACGAGGGCGTCGACCGGCCACAGCAGCCCCGCGAAGAGCAGCGCGTACCCCAACTCCCGCCATGTCACCGACTCCCTCAGCCGCGTCGTCAGCCAGGACCGCAGACCTCCCGCCTCGGGCACCCGATGCCGGTCGGGGGCCGGGTCCCGGTCGATCAGACGCAGCCTGTGCCGCTCCACCCAGGTCACCGGGAGACCGGAGAGGGCTGCGAGGAGCAGCAGCGGAAGCCCCACCAGCACGAGGGCGAGGACGCCGCCCGCGGCTACCGTGATCACGATTCCCACGAGGGCGGCAGCGCCGGTCAGGACGCCGGTGAGCAGGTATCCGGCCGAACGCCACGGCCACGACGACAGCAGGAAGTCCGACCGGGGCATGGCCTGCCAGACGTTCCGGGGGCGCGGAGGCGGAGGGTGCGACGGGCGGGGGTGCGTGGGCTGACGGTTCATAAGTTGACGGTTCATGGGCCGGGGGTGCATGGGCGTCACCGTAGAAGGGCCGCCCCGGGCGGTGCCATCGGGGCAGGGGGCGGACCGGGGGTATGCCTGGCCCTACCCCGAGTCTCGCTTCCGCCGCACTGCGTCGCGGTACCCCCACACGGTTTCGTGAAGCCATGAACATCGACGCGATCCAGTTGCACTCCGTCAGTAGGCGGTACGGGGCGGGCGACGGCGTGCTGACGGCACTCGACGAGGTCTCGCTCGCCTTCCGCGGGGGAACCTTCACCGCCGTCATGGGCCCCTCCGGCTCGGGCAAGTCGACCCTGCTGCAGTGCGCGGCCGGGCTGGACCGCCCCACGTCGGGGTCGGTCACCTTGGGCGGTACCGATCTGACGAAGCTGAGCGAGACCAAGCTGACCCTCTTGCGACGAGAACGCATCGGGTTCGTCTTCCAGGCGTTCAACCTACTGCCGTCCCTGACCGCCGAGCAGAACGTGGCGCTGCCCCTGCGACTCGCGGGCCGTCGCCCCGCCAGGGCCCGGGTGCGCGAGGTGCTCGAACAGGTCGGCCTGGGGGACCGGGCGCGGCACCGGCCGGCGGAGCTGTCCGGCGGTCAGCAGCAACGCGTCGCCCTGGCCCGCGCCCTGATCACCCGCCCCGAGGTGCTCTTCGGCGACGAGCCGACCGGCGCCCTCGACTCGCGGACCGGCCGAGAGGTACTGAGCCTGCTGCGCGCCATGGTCGACGACGAACGCCGGACGATCGTCATGGTCACCCACGACCCGGTGGCCGCCGCGTACGCCGACCGCGTGGTCTTCCTCGTCGACGGACGGGTCGACGGCGAGGTGGCCGGTGCCGGCGCCGAGGACATCGCCGCGCGCATGACCAAGCTGGAGGCCGCGCCGTGCTGAGCGTCGCCCTGCGCACCCTGCGCGCCCGCTGGGTCACCTTCGTCGGCAGCTTCGTCGCGCTCGCGCTGGGCGTCGCGCTCATCGCGGTGATGGGCCTGTCCCTCGCCTCGTCACTGAACGCGCCCGACGGGAAACCCGAGCGGTTCGCCGCCGCGCCGGTCGTGGTCAAAGGGGCCGACACCCTGCGCGTGCCCACCGCGAACGGCGTCCGGGTGCACAAGCTCGCCCAGCCGCGTGCCGTGCCCGCCGGGGCCGTCGCGAAGCTGAAGAAGCTCGGCACCGTCGTCGAGGACCGGTCGTTCGCCGTACGGGCCCGGGGCGGCCCCGGCGACCTGGTGGGCCACCCCTGGTCCACCGCCGCCTTCGCCCCGTACGAGATCGACGCGGGACGCGCGCCCCGGGCGGCCGACGAGGTCGTCGTCAGCGGCGACTGGGCGAAGCCGGGGGAGCGCGTACGGACCGATCGCGGAACGGTACGGGTGGTCGGCACCGTACGGGTGGTCGGCACCGGAAGGGTCGTAGTCACCGGACGGGTTGTGGCCACTGGACGGACCGGCGCCACCGAACGGGTCGGTGCCACTGGACGAGTCAGCGGCGCAGTCGCCCGACGCGGCTTCGAGAACGCCGTCTTCTACGCCGACGAGCGCGCCGCCGCACTCTCGCCCCGCAGTGTCCAGCTCGTCGTGGACGCCGACGCGGCGGCCGTGCGTGAGGCGGTGCGCGGCAGCACGGGCGTCCAGGTCCTCACCGGCGACGCGCGCCGTCACGCCGACGCGGACCCGGACCGGGACAGCGAGGCGCTCACCGCCATGAACGCCATGTTCGGCACAGCCGGCGGTGTCACCGGGTTCGTGTCGGTCTTCGTGGTGGCCTCGACCTTCGCCTTCGCGGTCGCTCAACGGCGCCGAGAGTTCGGGCTGCTGCGTACGGCCGGGGCGACCCCGGGACAGATCCGCCGGATGGTCCTCGCCGAGGCCCTGGTGGTGGGCGTGCTCGCCTCGGCCACGGGATGCGTGCTGGGCGCGTACGGTGCGCCACGGCTGGCCGCACGGATGGTCGACGGCGGGCTCGCGCCGCGCTGGTTCACCATCGGCGACGCCACCTGGCCGTACCACCTGGCCTTCTGGACGGGCCTGTTCGTCGCGCTGTGCGGTGTGGTGGCCGCCTCCTGGCGGGCGGGCCGCACGGCCCCCGTCCAGGCGCTGGGCGAGGCCTCGGTTGACACCAGGGCGATGACCCGGGGCCGACGGTTGTCCGGCCTGGTCCTGCTGGCGACCGCCGCCGTGACCCTGGTCCTGGCCCTGGTCGGGGACCCGGGCGAACTGCTGCACCGGAAGACCTACGTGAGCCGGCCGATGCTGCTGATCACCGCCGTCGCCCTGCTCGCGCCGGTCGTGGTGCGCCCGCTGACCCGGCTGATCGCCTGGCTCCCGGCCCGACTCCCCGGCGCCGGCGGCATGCTGGTCCGGGAGAACGCCGCCGCAGGTGTGCGCCGCACCGCCGCGATCGCGGCGCCGGTCCTGGTCACCGTCGCCCTGGCCGGCTCGCTGCTGGGCGCCACCGCGACCCTGAACGAGGCGAAGGCCGACGAGACGCGCCGGCAGACGGCCGCCGCCTTCGTCGTCACCCCGGCGAGCGGAGCGGGCTTCGACGCGGCCACCCTGCGCGGGCTGCGCGAGGTGTCCGGCGCGGAGGTGTCCGCGACCGCGTCGAGCGCCGTCTACGTTCTGGAGGACGGCGTGTCACTGGCCAAGTCCGAGGCGCGCGCGGCGGATCCCGGACCGCTCGCCGCCACCACCCGGCTGCCGGTCGAGGCCGGGAGGACGAGCGACCTCGACGACGACTCCCTCATCGTCAACCGGGAGTGGCAGCGTCATACCGTGGGGCAGCGGGTGTGGGTGTGGCTCGGCGACGGCACGAGGAAGTCGCTGCGGATCGCCGCGGTGATGACCACCGGCACCGGCGACAACGGTGTGTACGTCACTTCGCGCAACGCCCCGGGCGCGACCGTCGACCGCGTCGACGTCGCCCTCGCCGCCGGTGCGGACGCGCACGCCGTGGCCGCCGCACTGCGCGCGGCGGTGGACAGCTCGGGCGGGCAGGTCCTCACCAAGGACCAGTGGGTACGCGCGAGTCACCCCGAGACGAACCGGACGACCCGGCTCGGCCTCCTGCTCGTCCTGGGCATCGCCCTCCTCTACACCGGCATCTCCCTGGCCAACACCATGGTCATGGCGACCTCCGACCGGGTGCGCGACCTGGCCGTGCTGCGCCTGGCCGGAGCCACCCGGTGGCAGGTGCTCCGGCTGGTGGGCGCCGAGGCGCTGACGGTCGTCGCGGTCGGAGGAGTACTGGGGCTCCTCGTCGCGGGGCTCAACCTGCTGGGCATGTGGAGCGCCCTGGGTCTGCTGTCGGCCCCGACCACGATCGAGCTCCCCTGGACGGCCGTCGGTGCGGTCCTCGGCGCCTGCGCGGTGACGGCCGTCGTCTGGTCCGTCATCCCCGCCGCACTCGCCCTGCGGCGCCGGGCGGTGGAACTGGCGGGTGTCCGGGAGTGACGCCCAGCGCTCTCCCGTACCGCTACGCGGAGGTCCGCGACGTACCGCTACGCGGAGGTCCGCGCGGTGGTCGCGGCGATGGTTTCCAGCGAGCTGATGAGCAGGTCCCACAGGCGCTCGGTGTGCAGCTTCGTCGCCACGGAGGTGTTCGCCGGGCCGGACCGGCCGCGGAAGTCGGTGACCGTCATGCCGTAGGTCGCCGTACCCCGCAGCTCGACCTCGACATGGGCCGGCGTGACCTCCATCAGGCTCGGGTCGATGGCCCGGCCGACCGCGCACGCGTCGTGGATGGTGGCCATCGCGCCGTGCACCTTGCCGACGTTGGCGTTGTAGTGGTCGAGGAGGTCGACGACGAACCGGGACACGGGTGTGCCCAACGCCCCGATACGGGACAGCAGTTCAGGTGTGGCGGCGGCCTGTGCCGTCAGATCGAGGCCGACCATGGTCAGGGGCCAGCCCGCCGAGAAGACGACCGCGGCCGCCTCGGGGTCGGCGTGGACGTTGAACTCGGCCGCCGGTGTGATGTTGCCGCGGGTGTACGACCCGCCCATCAGGACGACCTCCTTGACCAGTTCGGCGATACGGGGCTCCCGGCGCAGCGCCAGCGCGATGTTGGTCAGGGGCGCGGTGGGGACGAGGGTGATCTCACCGGGGTGGGCGAGGACCGTCTCGATGATCAGATCGACGGCGTGCCGGGGGTCGGTCTCCACGGCCGGAGGGATGAAGGCGGGGCCGTCCATTCCGGTGTCCCCGTGGATCTCGGCGGCGAGGGTCTGGTCCCGGACGAGGGGACCGGCGGCGCCGGCCGCGACCGGTACGCCGCGCAGGCCCGCCAGGGTGCAGACCTGCCGGGCGTTCAGGGTGACCTTCTCGATGGTCTGGTTGCCCGCGACGGTCGTGATGGCGACGATCTCGACGTCGGGGTTCCCGGCGGCGAGCAGGATGGCGATGGCGTCGTCGAGCCCGGGGTCGCAGTCGATGATGATCTTCTTGGGCATGGGCGTCCTTCGGGGTGGGACGGGGATGCGGACCGGATCACTGAGAACAGCATGCGCCAGGCCCACCCTGCCCTGGTCGGCCACACGCCACCCCTGTCGGCCCCACCCCGCCCCTGTCGCGAAGGCTCACCTCAGCCGATGCGAGGTGACTCACCTCAGCGGATGCGAGGTCCTCCCCGACGCCTCGTCGATCTCGTCGTGCGCCTTGGTCAACAGCTTCATCGCCAGTTCGTTGAGCGCCCGCGCGCCCGCGACCTCCTCGCCGACTCTCGGCTGGTTGGAGTCGGAGGGGTGGCGGCTCGCGTACCCGTGAGCGCGTACCTCGTTCCCGTCGGGGAGCCGGAGGAGAGCGGCGGCGCGGGTGCGGTGGTCGTCCTCCTCGAACTCGATCTCGACGTGCCAGCCGACAGCGGTCCGTGCCTGCGCGGCGGCCGGTTGCGGCTGTGTCATCTGTGTCATTGCGATCACCTCCGAGGCGGGCCCCAGCCCCTGATACGGGCCTCGGCCCCTACTACCAGAGTGTGCTTCTTCCCCCGACTCCGCACGGGATGACGCCCGATGGCGACAAGAAGTGACCGAACGACTACGAACCGCCCGCGCCAAGCCCGTTGAACCAGTGACAGGTCGGCTGTCGGCGCCGTCGGTGAACGGCCAGGTCCCGGCCCCCTGGCTCCCACCCGCGGTATTCCGACCTGCGCCGCCTGCGAACCCCCGGCTCGACCAGCTCGCCGGCAAGGACGGATGATCGCGAGCGTCGCGAACACCAGGAGGACCAGAGCTGGCCATTGCGACGGCAGGTGGCGGTGTCGGTGGCGGCCGTGACCGATCTCCGAAGGCGGCCGTCGGCGCGCGCCACAGGCCGTGCCACATCGGACGGTCAACCAGGGTCAACACCGGTTCGCCGCAGTCGAGATGCGCCGCCGAGCCGGGGACTCTCCAAGCCTGGAACGACAGGCTTACAAGGTGGTGCTCGTGGTCTCCGGTGCGGTCATGAGCATCCCTGGGCCGTCCCGGGACCGCGCGAGGTCGCTCGGCGGTGACCGGCGACGACAACCAGTGACAGGTCAGCTACCAGCGCGGTTGGGGAACGGCCAGGTCACGGGGCCCTGACCGAACGGGTTTCCCCCCAGGGGTAGCCGTCAGGCAAGATGGGGTGTATCTGCCCACTGCCGATTTCAAGCGTCCGGACGGTTTCTCTTGGCTGAGTTCATTTACACCATGCGCAAGACGCGCAAGGCGCACGGCGACAAGGTGATTCTCGACGACGTCACCTTGAGCTTCCTGCCGGGTGCGAAGATCGGTGTGGTCGGTCCGAACGGTGCTGGTAAGTCCACCGTTCTCAAGATCATGGCGGGGCTCGAGCAGCCCTCCAACGGCGACGCGTTCCTGTCGCCCGGGTACAGCGTCGGGATGCTGCTGCAGGAGCCCCCGCTCGACGAGTCCAAGACCGTTCTGGAGAACGTCCAGGACGGCGCCGCCGAGATCATGGGCAAGCTCAAGCGCTTCAACGAGGTCGCCGAGCTCATGGCGACCGACTACTCGGACGCGCTCATGGAGGAGATGGGCAAGCTCCAGGACGACCTGGACCACGCCAACGCGTGGGACCTGGACGCCCAGCTGGAGCAGGCCATGGACGCCCTGGGCTGCCCGCCCGGCGACTGGCCGGTCACCAACCTCTCCGGTGGTGAGAAGCGCCGCGTCGCGCTGTGCAAGCTGCTGATCGAGGCGCCCGACCTGCTGCTCCTCGACGAGCCCACCAACCACCTGGACGCCGAGTCCGTGCAGTGGCTGGAGCAGCACCTCGCGAAGTACGCGGGCACCGTCGTAGCCGTCACCCACGACCGGTACTTCCTCGACAACGTCGCCGAGTGGATCCTCGAGCTCGACCGTGGCCGCGCGCACCCCTACGAGGGCAACTACTCCACGTACCTCGACAAGAAGGCCTCCCGCCTCAAGGTCGAGGGCCAGAAGGACGCCAAGCGTGCGAAGCGTCTGAAGGAAGAGCTGGAGTGGGTGCGGTCCAACGCCAAGGGGCGGCAGGCCAAGTCCAAGGCGCGTCTGTCCCGCTACGAGGAGATGGCCGCCGAGGCCGACAAGATGCGGAAGCTGGACTTCGAGGAGATCCAGATCCCGCCGGGCCCGCGTCTGGGCTCGATCGTCGTCGAGGTCAACAACCTCTCCAAGGCCTTCGGGGAGAAGGTCCTCATCGACGATCTCAGCTTCACGCTGCCGCGTAACGGGATCGTCGGCGTCATCGGTCCCAACGGTGCCGGCAAGACCACGCTCTTCAAGATGATCCAGGGACTCGAGACGCCGGACTCCGGCACGATCAAGGTCGGCGAGACCGTCAAGATCAGTTACGTCGACCAGAGCCGCGAGAACATCGACCCGAAGAAGTCGCTGTGGGCCGTCGTCTCGGACGAGCTGGACTACATCAACGTGGGCCAGGTCGAGATGCCGTCGCGCGCGTACGTCTCCGCCTTCGGCTTCAAGGGTCCCGACCAGCAGAAGCCGGCCGGTGTCCTCTCCGGCGGTGAGCGCAACCGGCTCAACCTCGCCCTCACCCTCAAGCAGGGCGGCAACCTGCTGCTCCTCGACGAGCCGACCAACGACCTCGACGTCGAGACGCTGTCCTCGCTCGAGAACGCGCTGCTGGAGTTCCCGGGTGCGGCCGTGGTCGTCTCCCACGACCGCTGGTTCCTGGACCGGGTCGCGACGCACATCCTCGCCTACGAGGGTGACTCGAAGTGGTTCTGGTTCGAGGGCAACTTCGAGTCGTACGAGAAGAACAAGATCGAGCGCCTCGGCGCGGACGCCGCCCGCCCGCACCGTGCCACCTACAAGAAGCTGACCCGGGGCTGATCGATCTTGCGGCACATCTACCGCTGCCCGCTGCGCTGGGCGGACATGGACGCGTACGGCCACGTCAACAACGCGGTCTTCCTCCGCTACCTGGAGGAAGCACGTATCGACTTCCTGACCCGCCCGGACAAGCAGTTCAAGCAGGGGTCCGTGGTGGCGCGCCACGAGATCGACTACAAGCGGCAACTCGTCCACCGGCGCGAGCCGGTGGACATCGAGCTGTGGATCACCCAGATAAGGGCCGCGGCGTTCACGATCACGTACGAGGTCAAGGACGCGGAACAGCTCTACGTCCGGGCCGCGACCGTGGTCGTGCCGTTCGACTTCGAGGCCCAGCGCCCGCGCCGCCTCACCGCCGAGGAGCGCGAGTTCCTGGAGGAGTACCGGGACGACCAGGCTGACGAGGCCGTCGCGGCATGACCATGACCGCGCTGCACCTCACCGACGACGGGGAGGCGGCGGACCTCGCCGCCTTCCTCGCCCGGCTGATCCACTACGACCGCGCCGCCGCCGTACGCCTCCAGGCGTCCGGCACCGCGCTCGCGGTCTTCGGCCGGCCGCCGTCGTTCGAGGTTCTCGCGATCCGTACGGCGCGGCTCGCCAAGCCGTACGAGAACGGTCTCGACGTCACCCTCGACGTGACCGTCTCCGCCGGTGAACTCCTGGAGTCCATCGACGAGTCGGCGGCCACCGTCGGTGTTCCGGAGGCCGTCACCGGGCCGCCGTGGGCCGGGGTCCTCCCGCCCCGCGGAGGCTGGCAGCCGGAGCCGGGACTGCCCGGGCCGGACGCCGTACGCGCGATGGTCGCCACCGCGGTCGCCGAATTCCGGTCCCGCACACGGGAGTTGGCGCCCGAGGCCCGTACCCGCGTCGAACTCGACCGCATCGGACGGGAGATCTGGTCCCGGCCGATCGGTGACACCGGGCTTCAGGTACGGGCCGCGCACGCGGCGCAGTCGCTCGGGTTCCTGCTGCCGGTGCGTCAGACCGACCCGGGCGAGAGTCCGTTGAGGCTGTACTCGTCCGGGGCGTGGCTGCGGCTGCGTACGCCCTACGGATCGATCGCCGTCCGCAGGGCGGGACTCGGGGCACTGGACGTCAGCGTCCGCTGATCCCCCCCCGGGGAGCGCTCTCAGCCGGTCGTGTTGATCATCGACGCCGCCGCGTACGTCAGGTAGTTCCACAGCGTGTGCTCGTGCTCCTCGGAGAGGCCGAGTTCGTCGACGGCCACGCGCATGTGCGCCAGCCAGGCATCGTGTGCCGCCTGGTCGACGGCGAACGGGGCGTGCCGCATCCGCAGCCGGGGGTGACCGCGGTTGTCGCTGTACGTCGTCGGGCCGCCCCAGTACTGGATCAGGAACAGCGTGAAGCGTTCCTCGGCCGGGCCCAGGTCCTCCTCGGGGTACATGGCTCGCAGCAGCGGGTCTTCGGCCACTCCCTCGTAGAAACGATGCACGAGGCGCCGGAAGGTCTCCTCGCCGCCGACCTGCTCGTAGAAGGTCTGCTCCTGAAGCGTGCCGCGCCGAATCTCTTTCACCTCACCATCGTCTCAGACCGGGTGACCGAGGACGCAAGGCTTAGGACCAGCGGCCCAGCGCCCCCAGCGGCCCGGCGGCCCAGCGGATGCGGCACTCGCCTCGCGGCCCGTCCCGCCGCACAGTGGAGGTATGAGCGCGCACGCTCTCGACCACGATCACGACCGTGACCACGATCACGACCTCGACAACCTCGCCGCCGTGGCGCGGGCCGCCCTGGTGCGCGAGATCGACCGGAGCGGGGCCTGGGCCGCCGACCCGGTGTGGCGGGCGGCGTTCGAGGAGGTCCCGCGCCACCTCTTCGTGCCGTACTACTACGTCGGTGCCGTGGGCGGCTTCGAGCGGGTGTGGGGCGAGGACCCCGACCCGCGCAGCCGGGAGCACTGGGTGCGCGGCGCCTACGCGGACGCCCCGCTGGCCACCCGGGTGCGCGACGGCGTGCTGGTCTCCTCCAGCAGCCAGCCGTCGCTGATGGCGATGATGCTGACCGCGCTGGAGGTACGGGAGGGGGACGCCGTCCTCGAGATCGGCGCCGGCACCGGCTACAACGCGGCGCTGCTCGCCCACCGTCTCGGCGACCGCCTGGTGACCACGGTCGACCTCGACCCGGAGATCACCGAGTCCGCGCGCCGGCACCTGGCCATCGCCGGGTACCACCCGACCGTCGTCACCGGGGACGGCGCCCGCGGGGTCCCCGAGCGCGCCCCCTTCGACCGGATCATCGCCACCTGCACACTGACCTCGATCCCGCGGCCGTGGCTGGCCCAGTGCCGTCCCGACGCCCGCATCCTGGCGCCGCTGGCCACCGGTCTGATCGCGCTGCGCGTCCGGGACGCCGGGCATGCCGAGGGGCGCTTCCTGCACACGCCGGCCTACTTCGTGCCCCTGCGCGGCGCGAGCCGACCCGAGGAGTCGGAGCCGCAGGACCTGCGCGAGCTGCCGCGCCGGGCCCGCGGCGACGAGCTGTTCCGGTTCCTGCTGACCCTGGCAGGGAGCGGCCTCGACCCGTACGAGGCGTACGAGCTGTGGGAGCGCGAGAACCGGCCCGTGCGCGAGCGGTACGGGGTCACGGTCGACGGCGCGGACGTCTGGGCGTGGCTGGACGACCCCGAGGGGCCGTACGCCTGGCCGCTGCCGTGATTCCCGCCGTGACTCCTGTCGCGGCCTCCGCCGTCAGCCTCGCCTGATGGTGATCGTCGTCCAGGCGCCGACGTGCACCCGGTCGCCGTCCTGGAGCGGGACCGGCACGAAGGGCTGGATGGGCTCCTCGCCGCCGTTGACCGTGGTGCCGTTGGTCGAGTTCTGGTCGACGACCGCCCAGCTGCCGTCCGGCTGCTGGACCAGGACCGCGTGCTGGTGCGAGACGCCCGGGTCCTCCGGGGGCACCGAGAGGTCGATGTCGGGGGTGTCGCCGGTGGAGTGCCGACGGCGGCCGATCGTCATCTGGTTGCCGGTGAGCGGGCGCTGCTGCTCCGGTGAGTACGCGGGCAGGTTCAGGCCCGCGGCCTCGGGGCCGGAGCGCTGCATCATCGCCATGAAGTACTCGCGGTCGGGACCGATCGTCGCGCTCCAGGACAGCGGCTGGCGCTGCTGCTGGTAGTCGGGACCGGGGCCGGGCGGGGCCTGGGTCGCGCCGGGCTGCGGATAGCCGTAGCCGCCGCCCTGCCCCATACCGGGACCACCGGGGCGTCCGCCGGGACCACCCGGTCCGCCGGGCGAATTGCCCGACGGCGGGGAGATCACCCAGTCGTCGTCACCGCCGCCGAAGGACGGGCCCCCGGACTGCGGACCGCCGGGCCCGGGCGGGCCCTGCTGCGGGAACGTGGGCGCGGCCGGCTGCTGGGTGAAGGCCTGCGGGGCGCCGGGGCCGCCGGGACCGCCGGGCGTAGGCCCGGGCGGCGGCGGAACCGGACGGGACGGGTCCGCACCGAAGCCGCCGGGACCAGGACCAGGACCACCGAAGCCACCGGGACCACCGGGACCAGCACCAGGACCGCCCGGGCCGGAAGGACCACCCTGACGGGACGGGTCGCCGCGGAAGCCCGACGGATCCTGCCCATAGGGCGGAATCGGTTCCGCGGGGCGGTTCATCTGCGAGGGCCGCGAGCTCTGGTAGTCGAACGGGTCGTGACCGGGACCGGTCGCGGGGCCGCCCGGCTGCCCCTGCGAGGGCTGCTGGAAGCGCAGCGCCGGATTGGGCATTCCGGGCGCGGGCGACTGCGGACGCGGCGCCGCCGGGGTGTACGAGGTCGCCGTGTTCGTCAGGAAGTTCCACCGGCACTCCTCGCAGAACGGCGCACCGCCCTCGCGGGGCGTACGGCACTGCGGGCAGAGCTCCGGCTCGGGATTGGGCACGGCGGACAGGTGCGGGCGCCCACCGGGGGCGCCGGGTCCACCCGGGCCCCCGGGACCGGACGGCGGGGGCGAGCCGGGCGGCGGATAGCCGTAACCGGCGGCGGGCGGCGGCGGTGGAGGGGGCGGAGGCACGGCACCGGCCATGCGGTGACCGCAGACCTCGCACCAGTCGTCGGAACCCGACTGGTGTCCGTTCGGGCAGGTCGGCATGTCGGCGCTTCCCCCTCTCCTTTTCCGGCCGTTATGACCGGGTTTCTCCAGTTCCCAGCGGGAACCGGGCTCGCTACTTCTTTACACGAACAGTCTTTGTGGACCGTGTCTCAAGGGTCATTTCGTCAGCCTCTTCGACCCTTGCCTTCAATCGCACAGTACCTGCCGCGGCGTCGACCACGTCCACCACCTTCGCAAGCAGTTTCGCAGTATCGGCGTTGCCCGACGCGCTCGCGAGCTGAACGGCCCGGCCCAGCTTGGCCGTTGCCCCGTCGACATCTCCCGATTTGCGCAGATCCAGACCCTGTTGGATGACTTGCGCCAGTTCCGCCTGACCTGTGTAGTGCGCGACCTGGGCGTTGATCCTCGTCGAGGCCACCATGTCGTCGGTCCACACCGCCTTGACGAGCCCCTGGGCGCCGAGGTTGTGCACGCCCCCGTCGCCCTGCGGCACGACGAGCGAGACCCGGGCGGCCAGCATCTCCTGGCCCACTCCGGCCGAGGGGACCTCGACGCACACGTGGTAGTCGCGGGACTCGTCGCCCCAGGACCCGGTGGGGTAGTCGCCGGCGCGCGGGCCCGCCTCGGTGCGACGGTCGGTCAGCTCCTCGACCGTGGGGGCCACTTGCTTGACGAACTTGATCTCGGTGCCGACCGGCGTCCACAGGCGCAGCGCGACGTCCGCGACCTCCTTGCCCATGGCCGTCTCCATCATCTGTGTGAAGTCGGCGGACAGGGCGGCCGGGTCCGCGACGATGTCGGCGGTGCCGAGCAGGGCCGAGGCGATCCCGGTGACCTCCTTGACCTCCCAGTCCGTACCCACTCCACGCGCGTCACAGGTGAAACGTCCGGCACAGGAGTCGAGGGCGGCCTTGAGGTCCTGCGGCGACTCGTGTTCGTTGCGGCCGTCGGTGAGCAGGATGCCGTGCCGGATCGACACGTCGGCCGACGACAGCAGCCGGTCGGCGAGACGCAGCCAGGTGCCGATCGCCGTACCGCCGCCCGCGCTCAGCCTGCGCAGCGCCTCCTTGGCCTGGCCGCGGGTCGCCGCGTCGGCCACCGCGAGGCGACCGCCCGCGGGGTAGACCTCCTTGGCGACGTGCGTGCCGCCGATCACCGCGAAGTGCACGCCGTCGCGCAGGGTGTCGATCGCGGCGGCCGTGGCCTCGCGGGCGTTGCGCATCTTGGTCGGCGGGTAGTCCATCGAGCCGGAACAGTCGACCATGATCGCCACGGCGGCGTCCGGGCCCTGGCCCGCCGCGTACAGGTGGGGCGCGCCGACCGCGCTCCCGACGGTGCCGCCGCCGGTGGCGCTCACCGTGACGATCGCGTTGACCTCGCGGCCGCCCTCGGGCAGGTACTCGTTCTGGTACACGTCGACCGAGAACTGCGGCACGTTCGACTTCGAGAAATTGGCCATGCCTTCTTCGTCCCCCTCAAGACCTCCGGCGGTTGGCGGAGGCGATGACTGTATGCGGACCGGTCCCCTCCGGTCCGAGGCCGTCCCCGTGGGCACGGATTGCGCCTTTTCGCGGCCTCAGGCCGATCCTGCCCCCTGCGGCGGGGCAGGGAACGGCACGACGGCCACTGTTACGTTGTCGTGGCCCCCGCCGTCCAGGGCGTGACCCACCAGGACCTGGGCGCTGTGCAGGGGCCTTTCGGCGGCGTCCAGCGGCACGACTTCGGCCATCTCCTCGGCCGCCTCCGCGTAGTTCCACAGTCCGTCGGTGCACACCACCACCACACCCGGCCGGTCCGGCTTGAAGGAAGCGGTGTGCGGCTCCAGTTCGTACGCGTCCGCGCCGAGCCAGCCCGTGATGGCGTGGGCGCGCTCGTCGGCGTACGCCTGCGCCTCGCTCATCAGGCCCGCGGCGACCATCTGCGCGGCCCAGGAGTCGTCCTCGGTGAGCCGGGCGGGGGGTGAACTCCGGTCGACGGGGACCCAGTAGGCGCGGCTGTCGCCGACCCAGCCGACGATCAGAAGGGCGGGGGTGACGACGGCGCCGACGAGGGTGCAGGCGGGCGCGTTCTGGTGCGGGGCGTGTTCCTCGTGCGCGGGGGGCGCCTCGGCCAGCGAGTTGACGGCCTCGGCGGCCGCGAGGATCGCCTCGTGCATGGCCTGCTGCGGGTGGGTGCCGAGCGGCAGCGCCGCCAACAGCGCCTCGCCCGCCGCCCGGGACGCGGCGAGCGAGGCCTCGTCGGGGCGGGTCGCCGAGGAGACCCCGTCGCAGACGATCGCGACGACCGCGGGGGAGCCGTCCGGCAGCGCGGTCGAGGAGATCGCGAACGCGTCCTCGTTGCGGTGGTGGCGCAGACCCCGGTCACTGACCGCGGCCACCGCACCCAACTCCTGCTCCATGTGGTCCCGTTCGCGCGGCTGGGCGTGCCCGCAGTTCTCGCAGTAGCCGTCGCTGTCCACATGGCCTGAGCGGCAGGCGACGCACAGTTTGGTGCCCGCGGGGGGCGTGACGGATGCGCCGAGGTCGGCGGTCCGCGGATCGACGACGGGTCCGGCGGGGGCCCCGGCCGGCGGGGCGAGCGGGTACTCGTCGGGCTCCGGGGGCCGGTCGAACCGTACGCCCGAAGGCTGCCCATCCGAAGGCTGTGCACCCGAGATGTGGTCGCCCGAGGTGTGGTCGCCCGGCTGCTGGGCCGCCGCGGACTCCGTGTCCGGGTGGGGGAGTTCGGAGCCGCCCGAGTCCGTGCCCCGGATATCGGTCGCCCGGTGCACCGGCGCGGGCGTGTCGGAGCTCGCCGGCTCCGGCGCGAGCGGCCAGTCCAGGGACGCGGCGGCCTCGGAGGGGCGTGTCGACGAGCCGTTCATGGCGATCGTGGGGTGGTCCTGGGGCGGTGCGGGCACCGCCGACAGGTCGTACCCGCACGCACCGCAGAAACGGTCACCCGCCTCCAGGGGCTCCTCGCAACTGGGGCACCGCGAAAGGGCCGTCGGCTGGGGCATCTGGGACATCAATCACACCCACGTCCGGGGGCGGTAACGGTTGGCACGTTCCACCAGGTCGATCCTCTCCTCGCCACCCCGCGCGAGGCGGGCCAGCGTGCGGTACGAACGCTCCAGTGCGAAACGCAGACCGCGCTCGTCCACCTCACTGCCGAGCAGCACCGGTCCGCCGCCGGAGTGCGGGGCGGAACTCCGGCTACCGGAGAGTACCCAGTCCAGGGCGCAGCCCAGGACCTCCGTCGACAACTGCTCGCGTCGCACCGCGTCCAGACCGTATCCGTCAAGGGCCTCGACCTGCCCGGCCGCCGCTGTCAGATCGTCCAGGAACGCCGCTGCCGCCGCCTCCTCGGCCAGCCGCTGCCGCAGCCGCGCCCGCACCGCCGCGACCCGCGCCGCCGTGTAGTGGATCGACGACTCCGGTACGGACTCCAGTGTGCGTACGGAGCCGCGGCGGTCGCCCGCCGCGAGCTGCACGCGGGCCAGGCCGAACGCCGAGCTGACATAGCTGGGGTCGGTCGTCCACACCAGGCGGTAGTACTCGCCCGCGTTGTCCAGCTGCCCGAGCACCTCCGCGCACAGGCCGAGGGCCAGCTTCGGCGCGGGTTCGCCCGGGAAGGCGTCGTAGATCGCGTCGAAGGACAGCGCCGCGGTCTCGTGCTCCCCGGTCGCCAGGGCCGCGACGCCCCGGTACCAGACCACCCGCCAGTCGTCGGGGTGGTCCGCCTCCAGCGCCTCCAGTGCCCTGCTCGCACTGGCCAGTTCGCCCATCTCCAGCCGGGCCCGCAGCTCGCGCAGGCGCAGCTCCAGCGAGCCGATGGGCGCCGCGTGCAGCGCGGTGATCAGCTCCGCGGGAGCCGAGGCCATCAGGCCCGCGAGGAAACCGGCGTTGGGGTCGCCCGGGTCGACGCGGGGGACCGGCAGCGCGAGCGCGGTGGCCGCGGCGTTCAACGGCTTGACCAGAGCGGCCGGGGCCGGGGCCGGAGCGGGCGCCAGGGGGAGCGGCGGGGTGCCGTTCACCCCCGCTCCGTTGCTGCCGAGGGGCGGCGCGGGCGCGCGCTTTCTCCCCCGCAGGGGCACCGCGCGTGCCCCCAGCCGTGACACGTCCCCGTCCAGCTTCCCGAACAACTCCGTGTCCGTGACCTTCAGTTCCGGCCCGAACAGGGTGGACAGGGCCGGGCGCGCCCGCCCCGTCTGGAGGGACACGACCTCCCTGAGCACACCCGTCAGCTGCTCCGCCATCTCCTGCGCGGACGCGAACCGGCGCGCCGGATCGGGGTCGGTGGCGCGCACCAGGAGCCGGTAGAAGGACTCGTACGTCCGGAAGACCTCGATGTTGTCCGGGTCCGGCAGGGAGTCCACGAAGACGTTCGTGTACCCCTGGAAGTCGAAGGTCAGCACGGCCAGGGTGCGGGCGACCGTGTAGAGGTCACTCGCCACCGAGGGACCGACCTCGGCCACCTCCGGCGCCTGGTAGCCCACCGTGCCGTAGATGGCCGACTCGTCGTCGTCCATCCTGCGCACCGCGCCCATGTCGATCAGCTTGAGCTGGTCCTCGGTCTGGATCGCGTTGTCGACCTTGAAGTCGCAGTAGAGCAGATTGCGGCTGTGCAGATGACCGAGCGCCTCCAGGGCCTCGATGCCGTACGCGCAGGCCTGCTCCACCGGCAGCGGATCGCGCTTGCCGTCCGCTGTCCGACGGTCGTTGGCGATCTCCTTCAGCGACTTGCCGCCGACGTACTCCATGACGATGTACCCGTCCAGCGAGCCCGTCCGCTGGTCCAGGTGCTCCACGAAGTTGTAGATCCGCACGATGTTGGCGTGCTCGATCTCCGCGAGGAAGCGCCGCTCGGAGATCGCCGCCGCCATCGCGTCCTGGTCGCCGGTGTCGAGCAGGCCCTTGAGGACCACCCAGCGGTCGGAGACGGCGCGGTCGACGGCGAGGTAGACCCAGCCGAGCCCGCCGTGCGCGAGACAGCCCACCACCTCGTACTGGCCGTGCACGATGTCGCCCGTGTGCAGCTTCGGCACGAACGAGTACGGGTGACCGCACTTGGTGCAGAACCCCTCGGTGCGCCCCACCCGCTCACCGCGCGAACGGCCCACCGGTGCCCCGCAGTCGGAGCGCGAGCAGAACCGCTTCCGCTCGGGCACCTCCGGGTTCTCCAGCACCATCGCGCGCGGGTCGGGCCGCGGCACGTCCGGCACCTGCACCAGCCCGACGCCGAGCCGTCCGCGGCCACTGGAGGAGGCGGTCGAGCCCGAGCTGCGCACCGACACCGAGCGGCTGCTCGCGTTGCCGGACAGCGAGCGCGACAGACGTCCGGAGACCGAGCGCCGCGACTGGGAGGAGCGCGAGGACGTACGGGAACTGGAACTGCGGGAACTCGCCCGCGAACTGCTGCCGGAGCCGCGCGAGCCCTTGCCGCCCGCGGTGAGTCCGGTCGGGGGCGAGCCCACCGTGCCGTTCGCCGAGACGACGGGTGCCAGACCGCACGTGTCGCAGTACAGCTCGCCGCCGCCCACGTCCTCGTACGACCCCGGGCAACCGGGCCGCTGGCACTTCTGCTGCTCACTCACACTGCATCACCTTCAACGCTCACGCGTGTGGCCCCCTACGGTCGGTGGGCCCGCCCTGTTCGGGCACTCGCGGGCTGAGCAGATCGACGGCGGCCCGCTGATAGCGCAGCACCGCCTCCTCCGCCACCCGCAGATCGCAGGGCGCGCTCCACAGCATGCGTCGGGCCGCGTCGTAGCGCTCGATGAGGAACGGGTCCTCCGCGAGGCCGTGCCGGGCCACCTTCGCCTTGTACGCGTCGAGGCGGCCGCGCAGCTCCGCGCGGACCGCGAGCGGCGCGGTGACCGCGGTCAACGACTCGCGGGCACGCAGCAGCTCGTCCTCGGCCTTCTCCTCCAGCGCCTCCAGGAGGGGCGACAGACGGTGCCACTGGGCGTGTCTGCGGTACTCCGCGGCCGCCGCCAACTGCTCCTGCAGCACCGTCGGCGGCCCGCTGACGGCCGGCACCTCGGACGCGGCGATCTTCGCCAGCACCTCACCGCGGGCGCTCCTGGCCTCCGCGAGCGTGCGGTCGGCGCGACTGAGCACGTCCCGCAGCCGCACGAGGCGGGCCTCCGCGTCCTGGCGGACGGTGAGCACCGCGTCGATCTCCCGGCGGACGTCCTCCAGCGCGCGCGCCTCGCGGTCGTACGTCGTCGTGTCCGGACGTCCGCCGCCGGGCGCCGAACTGCCCTTCGTGGGCACCCAGAAGGCCAGCGGGTCGGAGACGACCTGCTGACGCAGGGTGCTCAGCGTCCGGGTGATCCGCTCCAGGTCGTCGCCCGCCGGGTGCTCACCGGGGCGTACGCCCACGGAGTGCGCGAGCTGGCGGGTGCGCTGGAGCTCCGCGGCCAGTAAATCGATCCGGGCGGGCAGCGCGGACCAGACGGCGTCCGCTGCGACGACCATGTCGAGCGAGGACGCGTACAGCTCGTTCATCCGCTCCACCAGCGCCACCAGGGAGAACCGCTCGCTGAGCTTCCCGGTGCCGGAGAGCGTCGGCGCGTTCGCCGCGGCGGTGGTCGAACCGGCGACCGTGATGCCCGCGCCGCGCAGCAGTTCGGTCAGCTCGACCAGGTCCTCACGGCTCGACCAGCGTCGCCGGGAACGGATGTCGCGGGCGGAGCGCAGCGCGTCCGTGTACGCGTCGAAGTACGCCCACAGCAGCGTGATCGACGCGTCCGCGGTCGACCAGCGCTCCTTGGTCGTGCCCGTGAGCTCGGCGCCTTCGAGGAGTCTGCGGCCCGCGTGGTCCTGCAGGGCGAGGAGCGAGGTCTCGATGGCCTCGTGCTCCGCGCCGAGCCGCGCCAGCGCACGGTCCACCTCGTCCCGGTCCATCACCGGCTCGGGGGGTCCCGTGACGCCCATCGATCACCTCTCGCTCTCGGTCGTGCCCGTAGCTTGCGTTCCCGCCGGCCGCGTCGTCCGCGCCGCCGTTACCCGGTTTCCGTTACTTGTAGTGCGCCGTGGGCGGAGTCGCCGACGGGGAGTCCGCCTTCAGGGTCGCGGACAGCCACTTGGTGTACGAGGCCTGCCAGCCGCCGCTCTTGCGGTAGTCCACGAGCACCTGGTTGACCCGGCGTACCAGATCGTCGGCGCCCAACTTCATCGCCACGCCGTAGTAGTCCTCGGTGAAGGTCTTGCCCTTCAGCTCGACCGTCGGGTCCTGCGCCGCCTGGCTGGCAGCGAGCGCGCCGTCGGTCACCACGGCGTCGACCTGACCGAGCTGCAGCCGCACCAGGCAGTCGAGTTGGTTGGGCACGGTGGTGGTGATGTCCGCGGAGGAGGCGAGCGCGCCCGCCTTCTTGTCGGCCGACAGCTTGTCGTACGCCGTCGAGCCCGCCGCCGAGCAGATCCGCTTGCCCGCCAGCGTCTTGTCGTACCCCTTGATGTCCGAGGTCTTGGGGGCCAGGACCTGCTGCCCGGTCAGGAAGTAAGGGGCCGAGAAGGCCACGTCCTTGAGGCGGGAGCAGGTGATCGTCATGGTGCGCACCACCATGTCGACCTGACCGGACTTGATCGCGGGGATGCGCTGGTTGGTGGGGATGGCGTGGAAACGGACGGCGTTCGGGTCGTCGAGGATCTCCCTCGCGATCTCGTGCGCGAGATCGATGTCGAAGCCCTCCAGGTCGCTGCTCTTCGCCGTGTTGTTCGGATCGCGGTAGCCCCAGCGGTAGCTGTTCTGGTCGACGCCGACCGACAGATAGCCGCGCTGCTTGATGGCCGTGATCGTCTTGCCGCTGTCGTCGGAGGACGGGGAGGGGCTCTGGTCCTGCGGGTCGGTGCACGTGTCGGCCCTGGCCTGGATGCCCTGGCCCACGCCCTGGCCGCCGGTGCCCGTGCTGCCGTCCCCGCGGGCGCTGCTCAGCGGCAGCAACAGGGCGAAGACCGCGGTGACGACCAGGGCGAGGGCCATCGCACCCACGCCGCCCCAGCCCTTCAGGCTCGCCCTCAGACGTCGTGCGGTCATCGCCATGCCCCCTTTCACCGCTCCCCCTCTCACCGGTACTCCGAAAGCCTGCGCCCGATGCCCAGCAGGGCGCCCGCCGCGGCCAGCGCCGCGAGGACGGCCGCGCCCGCGGGGAGCCCGCTCATCGCGTCCCGGCCGTTGCCTGCCGCCTGCTTGAACTCACTCTCCTCGTGCGTCAGCGCCGCCGCGAGGTTGGTGTCCACGCCGTCGAAGCACTCACCGGTCGGCTTGTCGGCCGCCGAACCGATCACCTTGTTCAAAGCGCCCTGGTAGTCGCCCGAGTCGTCGGCCGTGCGGGCCTCCTGGTGGCGGGACTTCCAGACCTTCATGTTGCCCGTCGCGGCCTCGACGGGCTTCTTGCCCGCCGTGTCGTCGGCGAGGCCCTCGGCCAGCGCCAGGCCCTTGGTGAGGGTCTTCATGTCCTGCTGGAAGTCGTAGTCGTAGAGGTCCATGACCTCCGTCGCGGACACCTGCTTGGTCTCCGCGCCCCGGCTGACCAGCGTCAGGTTCTCGTTGCCCCGCGCCTTCAGGGAGGCGATCCGGGCGTCGTGCAGCACGTTCAGTGAGCGGACCCCGTGGTCGTACGAGGAGTTCAGCCCGGCCCTGGCCACGCTGTGCCCGACCACCAGCCAGAGCAGCACCACCGCGGAGGCGGCCGTGGCGGCGACCAGTCCCTGGTTCAACACCCGGTTCGTACGGCGGTAATGGCGTCGCTGGGCCCAGAAGAGCCCGCCGAGCGCGAGGACGCCGAGACCGATCGCGGCCCACGGGTAGGGCTTCGCGTCGGCGTAGTCGGCGCTCAGCCGGGCGTTCTCCCGCTTGTAGAGATCCTCGGCCGCGGGGAGCATCTGCTGCTGCATCTTCTCGTTCGCGTACCGCAGGTAGGCGCCGCCGAGCGGATAGCCCTGCCGGTTGTTGGCGCGGGCCCGCTCGATCAGGCCCTTGTACTCCGGCAGCAGCTTGTTGAGCTTGGCGATCGTGTCCGTGGACGGGGATCCCGGATCGGAGTTGGCGGCGGCGGTGATGAGCCCCTGCGCGGCCGTGCGGATGTCCTTCTCGTACCGGTCGCGGGTGTCCGCGCTCTCCTGGCCGCCCGCGAGGAAGCCGCTGGAGGCCGCGGTGTTGGCGTCCGCGAGCGAACGGTAGATGTCCGCGGCGCCGGCGCTCAGCGGTTGGCTGCTGTGCAGCACGTCGTCCGCCGCGCTCGAACGTTCGGTCATCTGCCAGGCGGTGACCGTGCCGAACGCGACGACCAGGAGGGCGAGGACGGCGCCGATGAGGCGCAGCCGGCCCGGTTCCGTCGTCGCCGCGGCGCGCAGGCGGTCCACGCCCTCCGCCCAGGCGGTGCGGCGTGCGGGGGCGGTGTCGGGCGTGGCGGGTCTGCCCGGTGGCGAGGGGGGCCCGGACCGCGGCGCCGTCGCTGTCGCCGTCGCGCCGTACTGGGCCGCTGTCGCGCCGGACTGCGGCGGGACGGCAGGCATCGTGGGCGTGGCCGGCTGCCCCGGTGGCGCCGTGCCCTTCGGCGGCTGTGTCACTTGACCTCCCCCATGGTCATCCGTCGGTCACCTCCCCCGCGTACGCGGGAGCACGAAAAGAGGTGCACGGCCGCAAGTATCGCCGCCGGGACTGACATCCGCACAGGCCTTGACTCGATCTTGTTCGGATTGCAGCCCACCCTTCGTACAGCGGTGGCCCGTTCGGACGGCAGCGCGACCGCGGCGCTCCGCGCCACCCCCCTGACCATGAATACGCGGCCGGTGTGTGTTCGGTTCCCTTTCGAATGTGCCGGTATTGGGGTGTGTGCGAAGGGGGCTTTCCGGGTGCGGGTGGGTGGGGGCTGGTCGCGCAGTTCCCCGCGCCCCTGAAAGCCTGGGGGCGAAGTCCCTCAACCCCCCTCGTAGAAGGCCCGTACGCGGGTGTGGACCTCGGTGGGGGCGTGGACGTGGTCCAGGCCCAGGAGGGCGGCGCCCAGCACGGGGCGGGACGAGATCACCTGGGGGACCGCCTTGGGGGCCTGGGCCGACAGGAGTTCGCGGATCCGGTCGTCGAGTTGGGGATGGCGGGCGGCAAGGACACCACCCCCAAGGAGGACGGGGGTCTCCTCGGCGAGGAGGTCAAGCCGGGTCAGAGCGACCGTGGCCATCGCGACGACCTCGTCCGCGAGCCGGTCCACGAGAGCGCGAGCGACCTCGTCACCCTCCGCCGCCGTCGCGAACAGCACCGGAGTCAGTTCATGCCGGCGGTCGTGCTCGATGTGCTCCAGGTGCAGCGCCTCGATCAGGGCGTACATGGAGGACAGGTCGAAGTGGGCCGGGAGGGTGTGGGACAGGGCCGTGGGCCCGCCCCGGCCGTCCTCCGCGCGGGCCGCGTACCACAGGGCCTCCTCCGCCAGGCCCCAACCACCGCCCCAGTCCCCGGAGATCCGGCCGAGCGCCGGGAAACGGGCGGTGCGGCCGTCGGGACGCATGCCGACGCAGTTGATACCCGCGCCGCACACGACGGCGACCCCGCGCGGCTCCGCTATCCCGGCGCGCAGGATCGCGAACGTGTCGTTGCGCACCTCCACGCTCGTGCCCCACGCGCGCGCGTGCAGCGCGGCCGCCAACTGCTCCTCCTCCACGGGGAGATCGGCGTTGGCGAGACAGGCCGAGACATGGGCCACGGAGTCGACGCCCGCCTCGGCGAAGGCGCGGGCGACGGCCTCGCCCACGGCGTCCACGGCCGTGGCGACCCCGACCACCGGCGGCCGGAATCCCCCGCCGCGCGCGGCCCCGACCACCCGCCCGTCCACGGACACGACCGCGACGTCGGTCTTGCTGTTCCCCGCGTCGATGGCCAGGACCATGCCCGCGGGGTCGGATCCGGCGGCCGTCCCGGCGCCGGGTCCGGATGACGTCATGCCCACGCGAGGTGCTCCCGGTTGTGCGCGATCAGTTGGTCGGTGAGGGCGTCGGCGTACTCGTACTGGCCGATGAGGGGGTGGGCGAGGAGGGTCCGGAAGACCCGGTCGCGGCCGCCGCGCAGGGCGGCTTCCAGGGCCAGGTCCTCGTAGGACGTCACGGCCGCCATCAGCCCCGCGTACAGGGGGTCGACCGGCAGGACCGGCAGTGGTGTCGGGCCGTGCGGACCGACGGCCGCCTGCACCTCGATCACCGCGTCGTCCGGGAGGAAGGGCAAGGTGCCCTTGTTGTAGGTGTTGACCACCTGATAGGGGCTGCCGCCCCCGCCGAGCAGCGCGGCGGCGAGGTCGACGGCCGCCTCGGAGTAGTACGCGCCGCCCCGCTTGGCGAGCAGCTCCGGCTTCTCGTCGAGCGCCGGATCGCCGTACATCTTCAGCAACTCCCGCTCCATCGCGGCGACCTCCGCCGCCCGTGACGGCTTCGTCCGCAGCTCTCGTACGACCTCGTCGTGCGCGTAGAAGTAGCGCAGGTAGTAGGAGGGGACCACGCCCAGGCGGTCCACGAGGGTGCGCGGCAGGCGCAGGTCGTCGGCGATCGTGTCGCCGTGTTCGGCCAGCAGCTTCGGCAGGACGTTCTCGCCCTCGGGGCCGCCGAGGCGCACCCCGGTCTCCCAGCTGAGGTGGTTGAGACCCACGTGGTCCAGATGGACGTCCACGGGGGCGACCCCGAGCATCCCGGCGAACTTCCGCTGGAAGCCGATCGCCACGTTGCACAGCCCGACCGTCCTGTGGCCCGCCTGGAGCAGCGCGCGCGTCACGATCCCGACCGGGTTGGTGAAGTCGATGATCCAGGCGTCGGGGTTGGTACGGCGGACGCGCTCCGCGATGTCCAGGACGACCGGGACCGTGCGCAGCGCCTTCGCCAAACCGCCCGCGCCCGTCGTCTCCTGGCCGATGCAGCCGCACTCCAGCGGCCAGGTCTCGTCCTGCTCGCGGGCCGCCTGGCCGCCGACGCGCAGCTGGAGCAGGACCGCGTCGGCGCCTTCGACGCCCTTGTCCAGGTCGGAGGTCGTGACGATCCGGCCGGGGTGCTCCTGCTTGGCGAAGATGCGTCGCGCCAGGCCGCCCACCAGCTCCAGGCGGTCGGCGGCCGGGTCGACGAGGACCAGTTCCTCGACGGGCAGGGTGTCCCGCAACCGGGCGAAGCCGTCGATGAGTTCGGGCGTGTAGGTCGACCCTCCGCCGACCACGGTGAGTTTCATGTGTGTGTCAACCCTTCACTCCGGTGAGCGTGACGCCCTCGACGAACGCCTTCTGTGCGAAGAAGAACACGAGGATCACGGGGGCCATGACCAGCACGGTCGCGGCCATGGTGAGGTTCCAGTCGGTGTGGTGCGCGCCCTTGAACGACTCCAGGCCGTAGGAGAGGGTCCAGGCGCCGGGGTTCTCGGAGGCGTAGATCTGCGGGCCGAAGTAGTCGTTCCAGGCGTAGAAGAACTGGAAGAGGCCCACGGCGGCGATCCCTGGCTTCGCCATCGGCAGGACGACCTTCACCAGGGTCTTCAGGTCCCCGCAGCCGTCGACCTTCGCCGCGTCGAGGTACTCGTTCGGGATGGTCATCAGGAACTGGCGGAGCAGGAAGATGGAGAACGCGTCACCGAAGGCCATCGGGATGATCAGCGGCCACAGGGTGCCGGACAGGTCCAGCTGTTTCGCCCAAAAGAGGTACATCGGGATGATGACCACCTGCGGCGGCAGCATCATCATCGAGATGACCAGCATCAGTGACAGGTTCCGGCCGCGGAAGCGGAACTTGGCGAGGGCGTAGGCGACGGGGATCGACGACACGACCGTCAGGACGGTGCCGGCACCGGCGTACAGCAGTGTGTTCTTCCACCAGGTGAGGAAGCCGGGGGTGTCGAAGACCTTGCTGTAGTTGCCCCATTCCCAGGTGTGCGGGATGAGATCGCGGCTGAGTGCCTGCGAGTCGCTCATCAGGGAGGTCAGGAAGACGAAGACGAAGGGGAGGACGAAGAAGAGGGCGGCGGCGACGCCCAGGGCGTGGATCGCGACCCACTCCAGGAGCGCCTTGCGGCGGGCGGTGCGCTCGGCGGGCGAGACCGGGGCCCGCAACTCCACGGGCTTGTCGAGTACTTGTGTCATGGCTGTCAGTCACCTGCCTGGATGAGACCGCCCCGGCGCCGCATCAGGAACGCGGTGAACACCATGGACAGGGCGAAGAGCACGAGCGCGACCACACAGGCGGAGCCGTAGTCGAAGCGCTGGAAGCCGAGGTTGTAGACGAGCTGCGGCAGGGTGAGCGTCGACTTGTCGGGGTAGCCGGGCTCGAACTGCGTACCGGCGCCCTGGATGACGCCCGACGCGACCTTCCCGGCGATCAGTGGCTGGGTGTAGTACTGCATGGTCTGGATCACGCCGGTGACCACGGCGAACATCACGATCGGCGAGATGTTGGGCAGCGTGACGTACCGGAACCGCTGCCAGGCCGAGGCGCCGTCCAGCTCCGCCGCCTCGTACTGCTCCGTCGGTACGTCGAGCAGCGCGGCCATGAAGATGACCATCAGGTCGCCGATGCCCCACAGGGCCAGCAGGGTGAGGGCCGGCTTGGACCAGCTGGGGTCGTTGAACCAGCCGGGGGCCGGGATGCCGACCTTCTCCAGGATCGAGTTGACCGGTCCCGTACCGGGGTTGAGGAGGAAGGCGAAGGCCATCGTCGCGGCGACGGGCGGGGCGAGGTAGGGGAGGTAGAAGAGGGTGCGGAAGACGCCCGTGCCCGTCTTGATCTTCGTGATCAGCAGGCCCACGCCGAGTCCGAAGACGACCCGCAGGCTGACCATGACCAGCACCAGCCACAGGGTGTTGCGCAGCGCGGGCCAGAACAGCGGGTAGTGCTCGAAGACGTAGGTCCAGTTCTTCGTCCCGCTCCACGTCGGCGGTTTGAAGCCGTCGTAGTGCATGAACGAGAAATAGACGGTCGAGATCAGCGGATAGGCGAAGAAGACCGCGAAGCCGATCAGCCACGGCGACATGAAGGCGAGGGTGCGCAGCGCCGATCGGCGCCGCTTCGAAGCCAGTGTGACGGTGCTCATGTCCGTGCCCGTCTACTACTTCGCCTGCGCGATGTCCGTGTCGATCTGCGCGGCGGTCTTCTGCAGACCCGCCTTCAGATCCTTCGCCTTGCCGCTCTCGTAGTCGTATCCGAACTGCTGGATCGTCACGAGGTAGGTGCCGCCGTTGATGGACGCGGGAGTCGTCGTCGAGTTCGGGTTCGAGGCGATGTCCAGGAACGTCTTGAAGCGCGGGTCGTACTTCAGCTTCGGCGACTTGAGCGCGGCCAGCGTCGAGGGCACATTGTGAATGGCGTTGGCGAAGCCGACCACCGCGTCCGTGTCCGTGGTCATGTATTTGACCAGTTCCCAGGCCGCGTTCTGCTTCTTGCTGGTGGCGGCGATGCCCGCGATGGTGCCGGTGATGTAGCCCTTGCCGTACTGGTCGGCCTGGTCGTCGGGAACGGGCAGCGGGGCGACGCCGATCTCGAAGTTCGGCTTGGCGTCCTCGGCCATGCCGAGCCGCCATTCGCCGTCCAGCTGCATGGCGACCTGGCCGGTGTGGAAGGGGTGCTTGGGGCCCCACTCGTCACCGAGCTTGGAGCGGTACTTCTCCAGCTTCTGGTAGCCGCCGAGTTCGTCGACGAGCTTCTTCTGGAGGGTGAATCCGGCGGTGAAGGCGGGGTCCTTGGCGAGGTTCGACTTGCCGCTGCTGTCGAAGTACGTCGGGGAGAACTGGCCGAAGTAGTGCTCGGTGGTGGACTCCCAGCCGTGGTAGTTCGGCATGAAGCCCAGCTGGGAGTAGGAGTCGCCCTGGGAGACGGTGAGCTTCTTCGCGTCCGCCTCGAATTCGGACCAGGTCTTCGGGGGGCTGGAGATCCCGGCCTTCTTGAATGCGTTCTTGTTGTAGTAGAGGCCGTAGGCGTCACCGAGCAGCGGAACCGTACAGCGGTTGCCGTCGAACTGGGTGTACTCGTTCATCGCCTTCGGGAAGGTCGTCGCCGGGTCGATTCCCGCCTTCTTGAAGAAGGGGTTGAGATCGACAAGGGCGCCGGAGGAGCAGAACTTGCCCACGTTGTTGGTGGTGAACGAGGAGATCACGTCGGGAGCCTTGTCGCCGCCGGAGCGCAGGGCCTGGTTGATCTTGTCGTCGGTCATGTTGGCGACGATGTTGACGTGGATGTTGGGGTGCGTCTTCTCGAAGCCCGCGACCAGGGCCTTCACGCCCGCGATCTCGCCGGGCGCGCTCCAGGCGTGCCAGAAGTTGATCGTCGTGTCCTTGGAGGCGTCGTCGCTCGCGCCCGAGGACGACTGGCCGGTACAGGCGGTGGTGAGGAGGGCGAGCGAGGCGGAAGCGGCGAGAGCAGTGGCGACTTTCCTGGATATTCCGGGCATGGCGGGGTCTCCCTACGGCAGGGCGGTGGTGGTGTTCGCGGGACGATTCGCGGGACGGGGAGTCGGTCGAGGGGTGGGACTCAGCGGGAGGTGTCGAAGACCTCGTCGCGGGTGGCCGCCAGCGCGCTCTCCAACGCGCCGCGCAGCACGGGGTGTTCGTGTACGTCGCCGACCACGAGGCGCGGTCGGGAGGCGGCCAGCTCCTCCAGCTCTGCCTGCACCAGGACGCGCAGCGGTTCGCCGCCGGCGGTGAGCGAGGCGCCGCTGAGCACGACGAGTTCGGGGTCGAGCACGGAGACGAGTGAGGCGAGACCGGTGGCGAGACCGGTCGCGTACGTCTCCAGGAGCCGCAGGTGCGGCCCCTCGTTGATGCGGGCGGCCTGTTCGACGAGGGCGGCGGCGACCTCGGCGTAGGGCCCGGTCGGCACCGGCTGGATGCCCAGCTCGCGGGCGAGCTTGGGAATGGCCTGGGAGCCGGCCAGCTCCTGGTAACCACCGCTGTTGGCCTTGGTCACCTGGCGTACGAGGGGTGCGCCGGGCACGGGCAGGAAGCCGACCTCGCCCGCGCCGCCGGTCCAGCCGCGGTGCAGTCGGCCGCCGAGGACGAGGGCGGCGCCGAGGCCGCCCTCGTTCCAGAGCAGTACGAAGTCCTCGTGCCCGCGCGCCGCCCCGAGCCGCTGCTCGGCGATGGCCACCAGGTTGACGTCGTTCTCGTACTCGACGGGCATCGGCAGCGCGGCCGCGAGCTCGTCGAGGAGGCTGGGGGAGTGCCAGCCGGGCAGGTGGGAGGCGTACCGCAGGCGGCCGGTGTTGGGGTCGAAGGCGCCGGGCGTCCCGATGACGAGCCGCTGGACGTCGCCCCTGGCGAGCCCAGCCGCCTTCACCGCGCCGTCGAGGGCGTCGGTGACCTGGCGTACGACGGGCCGCGCGGGGCGCCGGCCCGGGGTGAGCAGCTCGTACTCGCCCACCGTGCGGCCGGTGACATCGGCGACGGCGGCGAGGATGCGCTCGGGCGTGACGTCCAGGCCCGCCGCGTGGGCGGCCCTCGGATTGACGGCGTACAACTGGGCGTTGGGGCCTGGCCGTCCCTCGCTCGTGCCGGTGGCCAGCACGAGTCCGGCGGCCTCCAGCCGGGCGAGGAGCTGGGAGGCGGTGGGCTTGGACAGCCCGGTCAGCTTTCCGATCCTGGTCCGCGAGAGCGGTCCGTGCGCGAGCAGCAGATCGAGGGCGGCGCGGTCGTTCATGGCGCGCAGGACGCGCGGGGTGCCCGGCGTACCGGCGGATCCTGCCATGTTTGTCGACACCTGCCTTTCAACTGCCCAGTCGCTCAGCTTCCCAGGGTGGCCGCGGGGAAGTCCACTGCAAGATCATTGTTAGGAAAGTTTCCTATTGGTGGGAGGAAGGTAGGCCGAGGGCCGCGGAGGCGTCAAGAGAAACCACCCCCGAGGCAACAGAGTCGTTACCTGGGCCGGAGGTCCGCATCCTCGCCCCGGACTTCCCCCGGACGCACGAAGTCGCCCGCGCCGCAGACGAATCCGTCTGCCGCGGGGGCGACTTGGGGTGAGCCGGGGGAGGACCCGTCCTCGGTTACTTCACGTCGACGTAGTCGCCCGTGGCCGTGGCGGTGCCCGTGGTGGGCGTGCCCGCGAACTTGTAGCGGTAGGAGCCGTCGGCCGAGGCCTTGACCGTGGCGGTGAGGGCGCCCGCCGTGCCGGAGGTCACCGTCTTGACGGTCTTGTAGGCGGTGGCGCCCTTGGCCTTGAACTGGAGGGCGACCGGCTGGCCCTGGTAGCCGGAGTACTTACTGGTCTCCCAGTTGGCGCGGGTGAGCGCGCCCTTGACGGTGAGGGCCTTGCCCTTCGTCACCGGCTCGGGGGTGGCGTCGGTGGTCAGCTTGGCGGCGCGCTTGACCTGTGTGGTGCCGAGGCCGCCCCACATGTCGTAGCCGTAGTCGAAGCTGATGTGGTCGTCGGAGTCGTCGTTGTCCGAGGTGGTGCGGCCGTAGAAGCCGGCCACCTTCCAGGTGCCGGCGTCCGCCGCGTCGTAGAGGTAGTCCTGGGGCGCGACGGCGATCACCTCGGTGCAGGACTGTGTGACCGTCGTGGCGGTCGTGGACTTCGTGGTGCAGCTCGGGGCGTCGTCCGGCCCCATCTCGTTCCGCAGCTTCGAGAGCGACGTTCCGCGGTACAGAGTGATGCCCGCGGCGCTCGTCTCGCCGTCGATGACGAGGTCGACCGGGTGGGTCAGGGTGTACGTGATCGGGACCTTCACCGTGCTGGTGGTGCCGACAACGATCGCCTTGCAAGGGCCGCTGTTGGGGCGAGATGAGACGGCCGCCGGATGTGGCCGAAATGCGGGGGGCATGTGAATGAGATTGATTTCGAGGGCGCGCTCCGGACGCATCACGACTTCGTCACGATCGGCAGATGCGCAGGTGGGAGGGGGTGCGGAGCTTTGAGGTGATCTGCGACGTTGGGGACGGTGATGCGACGCCGAAGGGGGATGGTGGCGGGGTCGATATCCGGTCACCTTCACAGGTTCTTGTTCATAGGATCCGGCCACATGAGAGTGAACCGTTTGGTGCGGGGTGGGGCGGGGCGGGGGCCTCGCTCATGAAGCTCGTGAAGCTGCTGATGGCTTGCTGGCGCGCGGCCGCGGCCAAGTGCGTGTCGCTGGCGCTCACCATGACGTTCATCGACTTTGTGAACGACGGATTCACGTGGGATTCCGTGAGCGGGGAACTGGTCTTCAGTCCTCTGACATGGGGGATCCTCACGTTCGCGGTGGCGGTCGTCGGGGTGCGGTCGTTGCGGCGGCGGGCCGGTGCGGCCGGCATCCCGCTCTCCGTCGAGGCGCTGGACGACCGGCAGACGCACGTACTGCGCCCGGTGCCGGTCTCGGACGGGTGGCAGGAGCGGGTCCGCGAAAAGCTGGCGGCCTCGGAGCGGGCGTTCCTCGTCGCCGAGAAGGGCCGGGAGGAGATCCACTTCCGGTGGCGTCCCGGGCGGGGGAAGCAGTCCGTCTGGGGATCGATGTCCTTCGACGCGCCCTCGGGGGACGTCGTCCTCGATGTCCGGGACGGTGAGGGACTTCTGGGGGTGGCCGGACTGGGCAAGGGGTCCTCGTTCGCCGCCGTGTGTCAGATAGCCGGGGCGACCGGGCTGGAGTCCGGGACCGCCCGTGGATGAGCAGTCGTGGTACGGCGTTCGGTGTATCTTCCGCCATCGCGAACTGGGCGTCTACGAGGAGCGGGTGACGCTGTGGACCGCCGGTTCCCTGGACGAGGCCATCGGCCGCGCGGAGGCCGAGGCGGGTGAGTACTGCGCGGCGCTGGGGGAGACCGAGTACACCGGCTTCGCCGAGGCGTTCCGGATGGACGGGGTGCCGGGCGTGGGGGCGGAGGTCTTCTCCCTCATGCGGGAGAGTGAGCTGCCTTCCGGCGCCTATGTGGGGAAGTTCTTCGCGACGGGGCGTGAGCGGACCGGCTGACGGCTGAGCGCGGGAGGTCGAGCGGCCGGTCGACGAGATCGCCGTACGTGAGTCGATGGCTGATGCCGGAGCTGTGGGCTTGCGCCTACGCGCGAGGGGGCGGCGCCCGGAACACCCGGGTGCCGCCCCCTCGCGCGTACGGCCTGGGCCTACTTCGGTGTGCTCGACGCGGCCGGGGCCGAGGCGGGGGCCGGGATGGGGGCCGTCGCCTCCGACTGGGGGGAGGCGGGGTTGCCGAGGACCGACGGGGCCGACACCGCGGCGGTCGGGTCGACGGGCTCCTCCTCCGGGGGCACCGTGGGGCCCCCGACGATGCGGATGTCCGCGGCGTCGAAGGCGCGCTTGACGCGCCAGCGGAGTTCGCGTTCGACGGAGAGGGACTTGCCGGGCATGGTCTTCGCCGAGAGGCGGACGACCATCGAGTCGAGCAGGACGCTGTCCAGGCCGAGGACCTCGATAGGGCCCCACAGGCGCTCGTTCCAGGGCTCTTCCTTGGTCATAGCCTCGGCGACCTCGTCGAGGGTGCGCTTCACCTTGTCCAGGTCCTCGTTCGAGCGGACCGTGACGTCGACGCCGGCCGTGGCCCAGCCCTGGGAGAGGTTGCCGATGCGCTTGACCTCGCCGTTGCGGACGTACCAGATCTCGCCGTTGTCGCCGCGCAGCTTCGTCACGCGCAGGCCCACCTCTATGACCTCGCCGGAGGCGACCCCCGCGTCGATCGTGTCGCCGACGCCGTACTGGTCCTCAAGGATCATGAAGACGCCGGAGAGGAAGTCCGTGACCAGGTTGCGGGCGCCGAAACCGATCGCCACACCCGCGACACCGGCGGAGGCCAGCAGCGGGGCCAGGTTGATCTGGAACGTGCCCAGGATCATCAGCGCGGCGGTGCCCATGATCAGGAAGGACGCGACCGAGCGGAGGACCGAGCCGATCGCCTGCGAGCGCTGCCGGCGGCGCTCGACGTTCACCAGCAGGCCGCCCAGGGCCGTGCCGTCGACCGCCTGGACCGTGCGGGTCATGCGATCTATCAGCTTGGTGATCGCCCGCCGCACCACCACTCTCAGTACCCCCGCGATCACCAGGATCAACAGGACGCGCAGACCGATCGCCAGCCACGTGGACCAGTTCTGCTCGACCCAGCTGGCGGCGTTGGTCGCGCTCTGCTGGGCGTCCTGAAGCGTGGCGGTCGTCGGGTCCGTCGTCGCCGAGGGGGACGGCGACGGGGTGGACCCCGAAGCCAACAGGGCGGTCAAGAACACGGCAGGTACCTCCAGGCGTAGCGGTCCGCCCGCGGCTCGGGGACATGTGAGGACAGCGGCGGGCAGAACCACCACACTAACGGGGCATCGTGTGTGGATCGTTGCAATGTTCGAGGGAGAGACCCTACTCACCTGGGGATGAAAGAGGGTGTGGTCGAAAACACTCCCAGCCCGTTACCGGGACATGGTGGCGCTTCCACCAGGCAAGAGGGGAGACTGACTGCAGATCGTCCCGGCGCGAGCCACGCGCCGCCGGCGTACAAGGAGGCATCCGTGCCGCACGTCCTGGTCCTCAACGCGTCGTACGAGCCACTCGGCGTCGTACCGCTCCGCCGCGCGCTCGTCCTCGTCCTTGAGAACAAGGCCATCTGCCTCGAGGAATCCGGCGCCTTTATGCACAGCGCAACCGTTACTGTCCCCGCACCCAGCGTGGTCCGGCTGAAGAGGTTCGTACGGGTCCCTTACAGGGGGCCCGTTCCGCTGACCCGTAGGGCACTGTTCGCCCGCGACGGCGGCCGGTGCATGTACTGCGGTGGCGTCGCAACCAGCGTCGACCACGTCATCCCGCGCTCCCGCGGAGGTCAGCACGCCTGGGACAACGTGGTGGCGTCATGCCGCCGCTGCAACCACACCAAGGCCGACCGCCACCTGGTCGAGATCGGCTGGCGCCTGCGCCACAAACCCGCCCCGCCGACGGGGCTCGCCTGGCGCATCATCGGAACGGGGCATAGGGACCCGCGCTGGCTGCCCTACCTGCAGCCGTACGGCGCGGAGGATGCGATGGCCCGGATCGACGGCATTTCCGCCTGACGATCCGGGCCTTTGTGTTCCCTGCGGCTCTCCCGCCGTGTCCCTGTCGTGCCGTTCCGGCTCCCCAGGAGGACCCCCGTGCCTCCCGGGGAGCCGGCCGTGCCCGCGGGGCGGACGCCATGCGGGTCACGTATTTCAGGTGCAGGGCAGCTCAGGTGTGGCGCAGCCCTGGTGGAGCGTGGCTCAGGTGTAGCGCAGCTCCGCCGGGTGCACGGAACGGCGCAGCAGCGGCAGCGACGTGGCCGCGGCGAGCAGACACGCCGCGTAGACGGCTACGGGCACCAGCAGCGGCACGAGCAGCGGTACGGATCCCACGCCCGCGGCGACCGACGCGTACCCGGCGCCGATGCCCAGGCCGCCGACGCCCGCCAGCGCGACCGCCGGGGCCAGCGGCAGGGCCGTCTCCAGGAGCAGCGCCCGGCCCAGTACGGCCGCCGGCACCCCGGCGGCGGCCTGCGCGGCCAGGCCACGGCGGCGGGTGGCCAGGGACTCGGCGGTGCCCACGGCGAGGCCGGAGAGGGTGATCGCGAGGGCGATCAGGACGGCGGCGCCGGTCAGGTTGATGCCGGTGGTGTAGAAGGACATGCTCGCGGCGAGGGAGTCGGGCCCGCGTCCTTCGAGCTCCTGGAGCAGCACCTGACGGATGCCGAGGAAGCCGGTTCCCACGACGGTCACCAGGAGGACGGCGGCGTGGGTGCGGGCGGCGGCCCACGGGTCGTCGCGCAGGCGTTCGGCGGCGATCAGTACCGCCGGGTTCTCGGTACGGGCCGGGAGCCGACGTCCGATGCGCCGGGCCGTGGCGCCGGCCAGCCAGACGGCCCCCATACCGGTGACGATCACCAGGGCGAAGGGCAGCAGCGGGGCCGTACTGAACCCGCCGAAGGTCCTTGGCGCCATCACGATTCCCACGGTCAGCAGGAACAGCGACGCCACCAGGAACGCGCCCCCCGGGCCCGGACCCGTCCGTGGGTGCACGCGGCGCACCCAGCCCAGCGGCGAGGCGACCACGCGGCGCAGGGCGAGCGTGCTCACCAGTGCGCCCAGCACGGGTACGGCGACCGCGATCAGCGCGAACCCGGCCCACACGACGGCGGGCGGACGCTGCCACTGGCTCAGCAGGAGCAGCGCGGAGAAGACCGTGGCGACCGCCGAGCCCACGAGAGCGGCGAGCCCGGCCTCCAGCGCGGCGATCCGCCGCACCTGGGCCGCGGTGGCCCCCGCCAGCCGCAGCCCGGCCAGCCGTCGGTCGCGGTGCACGGCACCGATGCGGGCGCACTGCCCGAGGAAGCCCAGCACCGGGACCAGCAGGAGCAACAGCGCGAGGACGATGCCCGAGCGTTCGCCGGGCTGGTCCAGCAGGCCGTTGCCGAGGGACACACTGTGCTGCCCGTCGAGCGAGGCGACCGCGGCGGCGGCCAGGCCGAAGCCCGTGGCGAGCCCCGCGCCCACCGCCGTGAGCGTGACCCGCCACCACTCCCGCCGGTCGGAACCGCGGGTCAGCAGCAGCGCGAGCCGCAGTTCGGTCCTCACCGGGACACCTCCACGGAGGTCCCGGCGGCGAAGGCTCGCGCCGCGTCGTCGACCACGAGCCCGTCGCGCAGCGCCACCTCGCGGTCCGCGTACGCGGCGACCCGGGCGTCATGGGTGATCAGCAGGACGGCGGTGCCGGACTCCCGGGCGGTGTGGGCGAGGGCGGTCATGACCTGCTCGCCGGCGAGCGAGTCGAGCGCGCCGGTCGGCTCGTCCGCGAAGACGATCCGCGGGCCGGTGACGAGCGCCCGCGCCAGCGACACCCGCTGGGCCTGGCCGCCGCTCATCTCGCCGGGCCGCAACGCCTCCTGCCCCCGTACGCCGAACCGCTCCAGCCACTCACCGGCCTGCTCCCGCGCCGCCGTACGCGCGGTGCCCGCGAGCAGCAGGGGCAGCGCCACGTTGTCGAGGGCGGTCAGCTCCGGGATCAGCTGCCCGAACTGGAAGACCACCCCGAAGTCGGTACGGCGCAGTTCGCTGAGCCGGCTCTCGGGGAGCCGGTCGAGGCGTTCACCGGCGTACTCCACGGTGCCCTCGTCGGGGCGGACGATCCCCGCCAGGCAGTGCAGCAGCGTGGACTTGCCACTGCCGCTGGCCCCGGTGACGGCCAGGATCTCGCCGGTCCGCAGTTCCAGCGTGGCGCCGCGCAGTGCCGGGGTGGAGCCGTGCGTCTTGACGAGGCCTCGGGCCGCCAGCAGTGGAGTGTCCCTGTTGTTGCTCGTACTGCTGCTCATGCTGCGTCGACCTCCGCGGTCAAAGTGGTGAGCCGGGCCGCCGTGGTGTCCATCCAGCGGAGATCGGCGTCGAGGTGGGTGAGGGCGTAGTCGGCGGAGAGCACGGTCGCGAGATCGGCGCCCGGGCTCGTCTTCACCGCGGTCAGCTCGCGCATCCGCGCCATGTGCGCGGCACGCTGCGCCCGCAGATAGCCGGCGGCGTCCGTCGAGGCGAGGATCCCGACGACGACCTTGGCGAAGATCTCGTTCGTCACGAAGGGCGCGGGCGGGGCGATCTCCCCGGCCCAGTGGGCCAGTTCACGGGTCCCGTCCTCGGTGGAGCGGTACATGGTGCGCTCCGGGCCGCCGTCCGAGTCGGTCCCGTCGAGCTCGGCGAGTCCGTCGCGGACCAGGCGCTGCAGGGTCGTGTAGACCTGCCCGTAGGCCAGCGGGCGGGCCTGCGGGAAGCGTTCGTCGTGCCGTCGCTTGAGGTCGTAGCCATGGCTCGGGCCTCCGGCGAGCAGACCCAACAGGATGTGGCGGGTGCTCATGGAGATCAGTATGCACTCGATATATGTACTGAGTGAATAGTGATCGCCGAAAAGTTCTCGGGAGGTACATGGGCTCGGGGGAGCTAGGGAGCTCGGGAGCTCGGGGGCTAAGGGGACTCGAGGAGCTCGGGGAGGTCGGCGGAGTAGCGGCTCCACTCGAACAGAATGTGACCAGACGCACGTTGTCCGTCCGCATACGTCTGCCCCGGCGCCCGCTGGGTAGAGCTGCGGTAACCCGCTTCCCGCCGTACGACGACAAGGAGGCCCCCGTGGCCGCATCGGCACACCTTCTGCTCTCGGCCCTCTCCAAACGCCCGACGGAGCCCTCCGTCGAGCCCCACGTGTGCGTCTTCAGCGCCGAGGGCGCCTCCGTCGAACCGCCGCTGACCAGCGAACCTCCCCTCCCCGACGCCGAGCCGCTGACCAGCGAACCGCCGCTGGCCGATGCCGCGCACCTGACCAGCGAGCCCGTCTCCACCGGCGCCGCCACGGACCTCTCGGGGGTATAGATGGCGCCTCGCCCGCCCGCGGACTCCTCGCCCGTCGGCTCCTCGCCGGCCGGCCCTCCCGACCCGCACGCACCGCTGGCGCGGCTCGCCGCACTGCACGGCGTCGCCACCTCCTACAGCCCCTCCCCGGACCGTACGGTCGCGGCCACGGACACCGCGGTCGTCGCGGCCCTGGCGGCGCTCGGCGTCGACGCGAGCGCCCCGGACGCCGTCCGCGCGGCCCTCGCCGCCCGGGAGGCCGAGACACGGGAGCGGCTGCTGCCGCCGACGGTGGTGTGCTGGGGCGGCAGCCCGCCCGCCGCGCTCGCCGGACTGCCGACCGGCACCCGCCTGCGCGTCACCACCGAACAGGGCGAGACCCGCGCCGCCGCCGAGCAACTCCCGCCCGGCGTCCACACCCTGCACGCCACCGCCCCCGACGGCCGCACCGCCGAGGCCCACCTCGTCGCCGCCCCCGCCCGGCTGCCCGCGCCGCCCGGACGCACGTACGGACTCCTCGTCCAGCTCTACTCCCTCCTCTCCCGGCGCTCCTGGGGCATGGGCGACCTCGGCGACCTCGCCGAGCTCACCGCCTGGGCCGGCCGGGCGCTCGGCGCCGGATTCGTGCAGGTCAACCCCCTGCACGCGGCCGTACCCGGCACCCCCACCGACCCCTCCCCGTACCGGCCCTCCTCCCGCCGCTTCCCCGACCCGGTCCATCTGCGGGTCGAGGACATCCCCGAGTTCGCCTACGTCGACGACCCGGGCCGGGTAGGGGCGCTGCTGGAGCGTGCCGAGCGACTGCGCGAATCCGTGCTCCACAAGGGCGCGTTGATCGACCGCGACGCCGTGTGGGAGCTCAAGCGCGAAGCGCTGGAACTGGTGCACGAAGTGCCGCTCGGGCCCGGCCGACGCGCCGCCTACGTCGACTTCCTCGCCGAGGAGGGCGAGGCGCTGGAGGACCACGCCACCTGGTGCGCGCTCGCCGAGGCGTACGGCCCCGAGTGGCAGCGGTGGCCGGTGGGCCTGCGTGACCCGCGCTCACCCGCGACGGCCCGCGCCCGCGGCGAGTTGATGGACCGCGTCGACTTCCACAGCCGCCTCGCCTGGCTCACCGACGCCCAGCTCGCCACCGCCCAGCGCTCCGCGCGCGACGCCGGGATGGCGGTGGGCCTCGTGCACGACCTCGCGGTCGGAGTGCATCCCGGCGGAGCCGACGCCTGGGCGCAGCAGGAGTACTTCGCGGCGGGCATGTCCGTCGGCGCGCCACCGGACGCCTTCAACGCACGCGGCCAGGACTGGGGCCTGCCGCCCTGGCGCCCGGACCGCCTCGCCGCCTCGGGCTACGCCCCGTACCGCCGCCTCCTGCGCGCCCTCCTCCGGCACACGGGCGCCCTGCGCATCGACCATGTGATGGGCCTGTTCCGGCTCTGGTGGGTGCCGCAGGGACAGCCGCCCACCGAGGGCACGTACGTCCGCTACGACGCCGAGGCGATGCTCGCGATCCTGACCCTGGAGGCCTCGCGGGCCGGGGCCCTGGTGATCGGCGAGGACCTCGGCACGGTCGAACCCGGCGTACGCGAGACGCTGCACGAGCGCGGGGTGCTCGGCACCTCGGTGCTGTGGTTCGAACGGGACTGGGACGGCGACGGGAAGCCCCTGCCCCCCGAGCGCTGGCGCCCCGACTGCCTGGCCACCGCCACCACCCACGACCTGCCGCCCACCGCCTCCCGGCTCACCGGCGACCACGTCGAACTCCGCGACCGGCTCGGCCTGCTCACCGGCTCACTGGAGGACGAGCGGACCGCGGCCGCGGCGGACACGGGGGAGTGGCTGGCGCTGCTCGCCCGACTCGGGCTGCTGCACGGGGCGGGCGACGCGGGTTCGGCGGTGTCGGAGGAGGCCGAGATCCAGGCCGTGCACCGCTTCCTGTTGCGCACCCCGGCCCGCATGATCGGCGTGTGGCTCCCGGACACGGTCGGCGACCGGCGACCGCAGAACCTGCCGGGCACGTGGGACCAGTACCCGAACTGGCGGCTGCCCATCGCCGACGCGGAAGGCCGCCCGGTGACCCTGGAGGAACTGGCGGCCTCGCCCCGGCTGTACGCGCTGATCGACGTGCTGCGGGGACGGTCCGGGCATCGCGGTGGACGTGATGACCGCGGGAGCGATGACCGCTGGAGCGATGACCGGGGTGAGGGTGCGCGTGGGCGTGAGGGTGGGAGTGCGCGTGGGCGTGACGGAGGCGGGTGAGCGGGCGTGACCGAGGCGTGTCAGCGGGGCGTCCGGGCGGGGGTGCGGCCTCCGTACGGCACCCCGGGCGCGCGACTCATTCAGGTGTTCGCTACGTTTGCACCGTGGACAAGAAGAACGCCCTGCGCGCCGGCGCCCTGGCTTCCGGTACGACGCTGATGATGCTGCTCATGTCGTCCCCCGCGCTCGCGCTGACCCGCGACGACGGTGACGACCCCGGCAAGGGCCTGAGCGTGATCGAAACGCTCGGCCTCTACGTCGTGACGCCGATCGTCCTGTTCCTGGTCATCGCGGGCCTCGTGATGGTCCTGGACAAGTCCGACAAGCAGCCGAAGCGGACCTGATTCCGGCTCGCTTCCTGGAGCCCCGGCCACGCGCCGAGGCCTGGATCCTTCTCGATCGAGGGAGTCCGCGCACCCACCGGGTGCGGGGACTCCCTCGACGTGTTTTCGGAGTCCCTCGACGTGTTTTCGGGGAAGCCTTTTCGGGGCCCGTCACGGATGCGGCGCCGTGAGATACCGCTGCACCGTCGGCGCCAGCCACGCCACGACCTCCTCGCGGGGCAGCGCGACGGCGGGCGGGAACCGCAGGACGTAGCGGGCCATCGCCATGCCCAGCACCTGTGAGGCGGTCAGCGCGGCCCGTGCCGGCGCCTGCTCCGGGTCGGGGCACACGCGCAGCGCGACCGGCATGAGCTGGTCCCGGAAGATGCCCTGCATGCGCGCGGCGCCGTCCGGATTGGTCACGCCGACCCGGAGCAGCACGGTGAGGACCTCGTTCTCCTCCCAGAGGTCGAGGAAGTGGCCCACCAGGACGCGGCCCACCTCGTGCGGGTCCAGCCCGTCCGGGCCCGGCAGCCGCAGGTCGACGTCGAGGACCGCGGCGAACAGTCCTTCCTTCGAGCCGTAGTACCG
The DNA here is from genome assembly GCF_019091445.1 of Streptomyces sp. GbtcB7. Lineage (NCBI taxonomy): Bacteria > Bacillati > Actinomycetota > Actinomycetes > Kitasatosporales > Streptomycetaceae > Streptomyces > Streptomyces sp. GbtcB7. Next base: position 63,051 of record NZ_JAGXJM010000004.1, on the reverse strand, counting down.
CATCACCATCGACGGGTCGATCCGTGCGTCCTTGGCGATCGAGCGGATCGTGGCGCGCTCGTAGCCGTCGGCGGCGAAGCGTTCGCGCGCGGCGGTGAGGATGGCGGTGCGGGTGGTGTCCGAGCGGCGGGCCGCGGGGGACGCGGCGGGTGCGGGGAGTTCCTTGTCGGGCATGCCAACAACCGTAGGCCAACAGTTGTTGACAGTCCAGAGCGGGCTCTCTATGTTGGTGAACAAGCGTTGGCCAACAAACGTTGACCAACGGGCGTTGGCATCAGGAGGCCGCCATGAACAAGACGAACGGCAAGGTGAACGGCACCACCGCGTCCCGGAACGTGATCGTCGTCGGCTCCGGCCCCACCGGCCTCCTGCTGGCTGGGGACCTCGCCGCCGCCGGTGTCCCCGTGACCCTCGTCGAGAAGCGCCCGCACGGGATCAGCAACCTCTCCCGCGCCTTCGTCCTGCACGCCCGCACCCTGGAGCAGCTCGACGCCCGCGGTCTCGCCGACGAGCTGGAGAGTCACGGCCGGACCGTCGACCGCATCCGCCTCTTCGGCCGGCTCTCCGTCGCCCTCGACACGCTCCCCTCCCGCTTCAACCACCTGCTCGTGATCCCGCAGTACGAGGTGGAGCGGGCGTTGGAGCGGCGGGCGGTCGAGGCCGGGGTGCGGTTCGTGTACGAGACCGAGGTGACCGGACTGCGCCAGGACGCGGCGGGCGTCACGCTCGAAGTCCGGGGCGCGGACGGGGCGGCGCGGGAACTGGCGGCCGCGTACGTCGTCGGGGCGGACGGGATGCGCAGCGCGGTGCGTGAGGCGGTGGGGCTGCCGTTCCCCGGGAAGTCGGTCATCCGGTCCGTCGTCCTCGCCGACGTCCTGCTCGCCGAGGAGCCGGAGTCGATCCTCACCGCCAACGCCGTCGGCGACGCCTTCGCCTTCATGGTGCCCTTCGGCGACGGCTACTACCGCGTGATCGGCTGGCACCGCGGCCGCGACGTCCCCGACAGCGCGCCGCTCGAACTCGACGAGGTCAAGGAGATCGTCCGGCTCTCCCTCGGCCATGACTACGGCATGCACGACGCCCGCTGGATGTCCCGCTTCCACAGTGACGAGCGCCAGGCACCCGCGTACCGGGTCGGGCGGGTCTTCCTCGCCGGTGACGCCGCCCATGTCCACACCCCGGCCGGCGGGCAGGGCATGAACACCGGCCTCCAGGACGCGGCGAACCTCAGTTGGAAGCTCGCGCTGGTCGTCAACGGCCACGCGGGCACGGACCTGTTGGACACCTACCAGGCCGAGCGCCACCCCGTCGGCAAGGCGGTGCTGCGCAGCAGCGGCGGGATCGTCCGGCTCGCGATGGCCAAGCACCCCTGGACGCTGGCGCTGCGCTCCGCGCTCACCACGGTCCTCAACGGCGTCGGTCCCGTGCGCCGGAAGGCGGCGGGCCAGATCACCGGCATCGGCTTCGCCTACCGGGCCCCGCGCGGCTCTCACGCCCTCGTCGGCACCCGGGTCCCCGATCTCGCCCTGAAGGGCGGCCGCCTCTACGAGGCCCTGCGCGGCGGCCGGTTCGTCCTCGTCGCACCGCCGGCGACCGTCCGGGCGTACGGCCTGGACGACCTCAAGGGCCGCAAGGACCGTCTCACCGTGGAGAGCTGGGCGAGCGACCGGCGTACGACCCTGCTGGTGCGGCCCGACGGGTACGTGGCCTGGGCCGCCGAATCCCCCGACGCGGCGGCCGTCGAGCGGGCGTTGGCGGCGGCGCTGGGCGAGGATCCGTCTTCGAACTGATCCTGCCTGGAGCGGGAATGACGGGAGGGTGACCGGCGCTTCGTGGAAGCGCCGGCATCTCAACACCGCGTCGGGTGCGGTATGTCACCGCGTGCGACGTTGAGTTGAACATGACCGATGGTAACGGTTTATGGTGATTGCGACCACGCGTTTGACACGTACGCAACACGAGGGTGGCCCGACCGCCCGGGGGGAAGCGCGGACCCGCGCCGTCGAACGACGCCTTGGGGTCCGCGCCCTGAGGAACACATGTACCTGCACGTAAAACAGAAGATCGTCACGCTCGCGACCGCACCGGGGACGGTGGGCCGACGCCCGCGACCTCAACTCCGGTGACACCCTCCGCGCCCCCGACGGCACCGGGGTCCGGATCGACAAGGTCACGCACTGGAAGGAGCCGCGGGGCGCCTACAACCTGACCGTCAACGACCTTCACACCTACTACGTGCTGGCGGGTACGACTCCCGTCCTCGTCCACAACGCGTCGTGTGATTTCATCCGGGGGAGAGCTCCCCGACGCTGCGGCCATCGATCGCGGCTCCCTGGTCAAGATCAAGGAGAAGCAGCTCGAAAAGGCGCTGAAGAGCGTCGGCGAGGACCCGCACGCCTTCAAGGCCGACTGGGTGGGGAAGAACAACGTGTCGCGGTTCGACGCGATGCGCGACGGCGAGGGCAGGGTCGTCCTCGTGAGCAAGGACGGGAAGGTCTTGGTTCCGACGAATTACAGGAACCGGCCGTGAGCGCGTTCCGGATGTACCTGAGAGTGGTCAGCGAGTCCCTGCAACCGGAGGAGATCTCCGCGCGGCTGGGGACCGGGCCCGACGAAGCGACCGCGATCGGCAGCCGCAGGCGCCCCCAGTCGCCGCCGCGCGCGCATGCGACCTGGATCCGGCACGCCTCGGCCGCGGGCGGGCCCGGGCGGCCGGAGGATCTCGAACCGGTGGTCCTCGGCTGGGGGCCGGAGTTCGCCGCGGCCCTGGGGCGGCTGGCCGGCTCCGGGGACGCCGACGTCTCCCTGGTGATCGTCCAGGAGCTCACCGATCCCGAGGACCCGCGGCAGAAGGGCATCTTCCTGGGCGCGGCCCTGCTGGCCTGGCTGGCCCAGGCCGGGGCGTCGCTGGACATCGATCAGTACGTGTACTACGACTGCGACGACCAGCGGGGCGACGGCGACCCCGGCCAGTAGCGCTTCGTCAGGTTTCCTACTGGTCGGCGTCTGGGCATTCGGGTCGATCTCAACCCGTGGGTTGAGGCGGAAACCCACCCTCGGCTCCACCCTGGAGCCGAGGTGGTTCCGCGTCGTGAAGCGCAAGCTCATGGGCATGACGACGACCGACTACGTGATCTCCGCGTCCCTCATCCTCCTCGTGATCCCGCAGATCCGAGGCGTCCGGCAGACGCTGCACCACACGCTGCTGCCGCTCGTGGCCGTCGCCGCCGCGGCCGCCTACTACCTCAAGTCCTTCCCGACCCAGGGGCACGACCTCGGACTCGACATCGCCGGTGTCGTCGCCGGCGCGGTCCTGGGCGTCGCCTGCGGCGCGGCCACCCGGCTGAGCCGCGCCTCGGACGGGATCGCGTTCGCCCGCGCCGGGGCACTCGCCGCGCTCCTGTGGATCGTCGGCATGGCCTCGCGCGCCGGATTCGAGTACTGGGCCACTCATGGCGGTTCCGGGAGCCTGGTGCGGTTCAGCCAGGACAATCTGATCACCGGTTCCGCCGCCTGGACCGCCGCGCTGCTGCTGATGGCACTGGCTCAGGTCCTGGGCCGGCTCGCCGTGATACGCGTCAGGTCGAGCCGGGTCGCCACGGCGGGCTGAGGCCCTCAGGGCCGGGCTCGGTCGGCCCGGCCGAGACCCTAGGCGCCGGTGCCGATCAGCAACTCGCGCAACAGGGCGGCCAGTTGACCGGATCGTTCCTCGTCGAGGTGGGCCAGGGCCTCCGTCTGGACGGCGAGCCCCGCGCCGACGGCCTCGTCGATGAGCCGCAGCCCCTTGTCCGTGAGCGTCACCTGGAGTCCGCGCCGGTCGTGCGGGTCGGGGGAGCGCCGTAGCAGCCCCGCGCGTTCCAGCTTGTCCAGGCGCCCGGTCATTCCGCCGGTGGTGAGCATGAGCGTCGCCGAGAGCTGCCGGGGCGAGAGGGTGTACGGGGCGTCCGAGCGACGCAGGGTCGCGAGCACGTCGAACTCCCCGCGCGAGATCCCGTAGGGCGCGTACGCCTTCTCCATCCGGTCGCCCATCGTGCGGGCGAGCCGGAAGACGCGGCCGAAGACCTCCATCGCGGCGGTGTCGAGGTCCGGCCGGGCGGTGGCCCACTGCTCGATGATCGCGTCGACCGGGTCCTGGGGCGTCTTCATGGGGGCGAGTATCCGCCGAGGGGTCGATTGCCCGCAAGAAAGTAGCTGACGAGGAAGTAGCTGGCAAGGGAGTTGCTTGGTGGTGAGTTGCTTGAAGATGAGTTGTTCAGTGCAAAGTAGCTTGACCCGAAGTCGCTTAGAGCTAAGCTGCTTTTCACTGACCTACTTCGGAATCGGGTGCCACCATGGCCGCGAACGCGAACCGTCCCGCCCTCATAGCCCTGACCGCGCTGGCCCCCATCGCCTGGGGCAGCACCTACGCCGTCACCACGGAGTTCCTCCCCGCCGACCGCCCCCTGTTCACCGGGGTGATGCGAGCCCTGCCCGCCGGGCTGCTGCTCCTCGCGTCGGCCCGGGTGCTGCCGCGCGGCGCCTGGTGGGGGAAGGCTGTGGTACTGGGCGCGCTGAACATCGGCGCCTTCTTTCCGCTGCTGTTCCTCTCCGCGTATCGGCTGCCCGGCGGCATGGCGGCGGTCGTCGGCTCGGTCGGGCCGCTGTTCGTCGCGGGCCTCGCGGCGCTGCTGCTCGGTGACCGCCCGACCCTTCGGACGCTCCTCACCGGTGTCGCCGCGGCCCTCGGTGTCAGCCTCGTCGTGCTGAAGGCGGCGGGCGCGCTGGACGCGGTGGGGGTCCTCGCGGCGCTCGCCGCGACCGCGTCGATGTCCACCGGCACGGTGCTCACCAAGCGGTGGGGCCGGCCGGACGGGGTCGGTCCGTTGGCGCTCACCGCCTGGCAGTTGACGGCGGGCGGGCTGCTGATCGTCCCGGTCGCCCTCCTGGTCGAGGGCGCGCCGCCCGCGCTGGACGGCCGGGCGGTCGGCGGATACCTCTACCTCGCGCTGGCGAACACGGCGGTGGCGTACTGGCTCTGGTTCCGGGGCATCGGCCGGCTCAGCGCCACCCAGGTCACCTTCCTCGGCCCGCTGTCGCCGCTGACCGCGGCCGTCATCGGCTGGGCGGCGCTCGGGCAGTCGCTGACGCCGGTGCAAGTGGCGGGGATGGTACTGGCGTTCGGGGCGACGGTGTTCGGTCAGGTCGGGCCGCGTGGCGGGCGGCCGGCTCCCGCCGGAGGCTTTGCGGGAGGCGGCTGCGGGGCTGGGGGAGCGGCGATAACGTCACGTCGTCCGCGCGTGACGTAATTCCCCGATCCCCCGATCCCCCGATCCCCCGGTCCCCCGATTCCCCGATTCCTGGAGGTTCCTGTGGTCGACGGTGTGTGTCCTGGGTGCGGGAAGCCGCTGGCCGGGCGGACCGGGCGCAAGGGGCGGAGTTCCGTGTACTGCTCGGCCGCCTGTCGGCAGAGGGCGTACCGGGAGCGGCGGGCGGCGCCCTCGGACACCGTCCAGGGGCTCATCGAGGAGGTCGGGCGGCAGGTTCGTGAGCTGGTCCCGGCGCCGCCCGCCGTCTTCTACTCCGGGGTGAGCGAGCTGGCCACCTCCGTGGGGCGGTTGCGGCGCATCGCCCGGACGGCCCGCGACACGGCAGGCCCCGGTACGGCGGACCCCGTCACGGAGGAGCCCGTCATGGGCGAGCCCGGCGCGGTGGATCCCGTCACGACCGGCCCCGTTACGGAAGTGGCCCTCGCGGAGAGCGACTTCGCCGCGCTCGTCGAGTCCTACCGGCGCGAACTGCGCGTGCACTGCTACCGGATGTCGGGCTCGTACGACGATGCCGAGGACCTCGTGCAGGAGACGTTCCTGCGGGCCTGGCGGGCCCGGGACGGGTTCGCGGGGCGGGCGAGCGTACGGACGTGGCTGTACCGGATCGCCACCAACGCCTGCCTGGACTTCCAGCGGCGCACGGCGCGCCGCCCACAGCGGTACGAGCCGCTGCCCGGGATGAACCACGGCGGCGCCGAGCCTCCGGCCCGCATCACCTGGCTCCAGCCCTACCCCGACGACGACCTGCCCTCGACCGAAGAGCAGCCCGACGCGCTCGCCGTCTCCCGGGAGACCCTGGAGCTCGTCTTCCTCGCCGCGATCCAGCATCTGCCGCCCCGCCAGCGCGCCGTCCTCGTCCTGCGCGACGTCCTGGGGCTGGCCGCCGCGGAGACCGCCGCGGTACTGGAGATGACCGTCGCCTCGGTCAACAGCGCGCTGCAACGGGCCCGGCCCACCCTGCGCGGCCACCTGCCCCGCCGCCGCGCCGAGTGGACCGCGGAGGCGGACGTCCGTGAGCGCGAGATCCTGGCGCGTTACATGGCCGCCGCCGAACGCCTCGACCTCACCGAGGTCGCCACCCTGCTCAGCGAGGACATCACGCTCACCATGCCGCCGAACCCGTTCTGGTTCGTCGGCCGCGAGGCGCTCGTGGAGTTCCTGTCCGTCAGCCTCGACCCCGCCTCCCCGATGTTCCTCGGTCACTGGCGCCACCTGCCCGCCCGCGCCAACGGACAGCTCGCGGCCGGGGGGTACGTCCGGCGCCCGGGTACGACCGTCTACCGCGCGCAGGTCCTCGACGTCCTCCGTGTCGAGGGCGATCGCATCGTGGAGATCACCTCCTTCGAGCCGCATCTCTTCCCGGTGTTCGGACTGCCGCTGCGGCTGCCCGCCGACCGATGAGTGAGAGACGGCGCGTACGTCTGCATGACCGACTCGTACGGGCCGCTCTTACGACCCACCTCACGGAGGTTCACCATGCTGCTCACCGACAAGACCGCGGTCATCTACGGCGCCGGCGGATCCATCGGCGGCGCCGTCGCCCGTACCTTCGCCCGCGAGGGTGCCCACGTGCACCTCGTGGGGCGTACGGCGGCGACGCTCGACGCGGTGGCCAAGGACATCGAGGCGGAGGGCGGCCACGCCGGGACGGCGGTCGTCGACGCGCTCGACGAGGCGGCGGTCGAGGCGCACATCGCGTCGCTGGACGCCGTCGACATCTCCTTCAACCTCGTCACCCGGGGTGATGTGCAGGGTGCCTCGCTGCTCGACATGCCTGTCGACGACTTCGTACGTCCGGTCGTCACCGGTATCCGCGCCAACGTCGTCACCGCCCGCGCCGCCGCCCGCCGCATGGCCGAGCGGGGCTCCGGCGTGGTCCTCACGCTCAACAGCGGTTCGGCGCACGGCAGTCCGATGATGGGCGGAACGGGCCCGGCCGACGCGGCGATCGACACGCTGGTACGCAACCTGGCGATGGAACTGGGGCCGCGCGGGGTGCGGGCCGTGGGCCTGTGGGCGGCCGGTGTGCCCGAGACGCTGACCCGCGAGAAGCTCGCCGCGGTCGACAGCGCCATGGCCCTCGACGAGAACGCCCTCCAGGGCCTGCTCGCGAACCTGGCCGGAATGCGCATGACCCGCCGCAACCCCACCCTCCCCGAGATCGCCGCGACCGCCGCCTTCCTCGCCTCCGACCACGCGGGCGGCATCACCGGCACCTTCGTCAACGTCACCGGCGGGATGTTCCCGGGCTAGGACGACCGGCTGGCACGACCGGCTAGGACGACCGGCCGGCACGACCGGCTAGGACGACCGACGGCCGCGGCGGTCGCGCCACCACGTGCGGGCCCACAGCACATGCACCCCGCCGAGCGCGACCACGACGGCCGTCGCGTCGAGGCGCACGGCGGGGGAGTGGCCGGGGCCCAGGTGCGCCACCGCGCGGGCGAACAGCGTGATGTCCGCGGGCAGGGTGACGGTCGCGAGGAACGCGAGACACAGCGTGGTGCCGACGACGAGCACCACGCTGTACGCGCGCACCGCCCGCCGTTCGTGGGCGGGGAGTTCGAGGCTGGGATCCGGGGCGGTGGTACGGCGCAGCGCCCGCCGTGCCGCGTACTTCGTGTACGCCACCCCGTCCCCGTACAGATCGCGGCAGCGCGTCAGGTCCTGGAGTACGAAGTACACGTCCGTACGCATGAAGACCATGAGCTGGAAGGGGAGGGGGAGCAGCGCGAGCAGGGCGACGGCGGCCAGGATCCGACGGGGGGTGCCGTGCGTGGCGCCCGCGGCGAGGGCGGCCAGGGAGGCGGCGGTGAGGTTGGTCGCGATCCCGGCGAGGTAGGCGGTCAACCGGTGGCGGCGCGGGGCGAGTTCGATGCCGCTGATGTCCGTCTGCATGACCAGGAACTGCAGGCGCGTGCCGAGGCGCATCCGGCCGGGCACGCCGGTCGCCCGGGCGGTCACCAGGTGCGCGCACTCGTGGAGCAGCAGGAGCGTCCAGCCGAAGCCCGCGCCGAGCGCGATCACCGCGCTGCCGTGCGGGCTCCAGAGGAGGGTGTGGTAGTTGAGGGGAACGGGTGGGCGGGTGAGCAGGGTGGTGGTGATCAGCAGGGCGATGAGGACGGGCAGGGCCGGGCTGAGCACCCAGCGCACATGGCGGGGACTGATCCGGGCGAGCGTCGGCTTCGGCGGGGGCGGCGAGGCCACTTCCCGTCCGTCCACCTCGGCCACGAACCCCAGGTCCACCAGCGCCTCGACGAAATCGGGTACGTCGATGTCGTCGCCGGTGGTCTCCCGCAGCCGTTCCCCGACCTCGGTGGTGCTCAGCCCCTGCCCGAGCAGGTCCAGCGCCTGCTTGCCGACCTCGGGCAGCGCGACGAACCGGCCCGTCGCCAGCCGGCCGACGATCCATTCGTCGCCGTCGGGGCGGGAGTCGAGGGCGTGCAGGCGCACGTGGTTCACGCGCGCTCCCCGGCCGCGCCGGTGGCTCCGCCCGTGCCGGTGGCCCCGTCGGCGGGTCTGTCGCCGCACGCCGGGCAGTCGGGCCGCCGGGGGAATCTCTGCAGCACCGGGTCGCCCGGCAGCATCAGGTTCATCCCGAAACGGAAGCCGGGGTCGAGCGCCGGGACACCGGTCAGCAGGGCCAGGGCCGCGTGGGCGAGCAGTCCGCCGGACAGGCCCGCGGTGACCGCGGTCGCGGGGTTCCACGGCAGGTGCGGGGAGGCGACCCCGTCGTCCTGGCCGGGCGCCAGGCGCAGCTCGCGGCGGGCCACCTCACCGGCCCGCAGACACTCCCAGCAGGCACCCCGGCCGGGTACGTGGACCCCGGCCGTCACCAGGGGGCCGCGGTAGCCGGCGTCGACCCAGGGCAGGTCCGCGGCCAGACAGACCCGGTTCGCCCAGCGGCGGATGTCGTCGGGACGGTCGGCGGCGAGGACGAGAAGGTCGTACGAGCTCCGCGACGAGTACGGGAGTTCGGGTGCCCCGGCCTGTTTCGGTTCGCTCGGGGCTTGGGGCGTCCCGGCCTGTTTCGGTTCGCTCGGGGCTTGGGGCGTCCCGGCCCGTTTCGGTTCGCTCGGGACGTCGGGTGCCCCGGTCCGTATCAGCTCCGCCAGGTCCGCCGGATGTCGTATCTCCCGGCGCTCCCCGGTCACCGTCACGTCCGAGTTCAGCGCCCGCAGGGTGGCGAGCGCGGCCGTCACCTTCGGGCGGCCGAGGTCGGACTCGCGGAAGAGGGGCTGGCGGTTGAGGTTGGACAGCTCCACCACGTCCGGGTCCACGCAGTGCAGACGGCCGACCCCGGAGGCGACCAGGCTCTGCGCGGCGTACCCGCCCGTGCCGCCGACGCCGACCAGCAGCACCCGGGCCCGGCGCAGCCGGAGCTGGGCGTCCCAGGGACTCGTCCGGGGGCCGAGGTCCATCCAGCGCAGCAGCGGCACCCCCCGGCTGTAGCGCAGCCGTTCCCGCTCGGACACCGGCACGGGCGCCGCCGCGTCCTCCACGAACCCGGCGTCGAGCAGGTCCGCCATCGCCTGCCGGGCGTCCTCGGGCGTGAGGTCGGGAAGTTCGGGATGCGCCCTCAGTACCTCGCCGACCACCGCAGACGGCTCCCGCGTTCCGTCCATCGTCTCGACCAGCGTCCAGACCCAGCCCTGCGGGTCCTCGATCTCGGCGCCGATGCCGTGGATGACGCTGCCGATGCGGACGTTGCCGTCGATCGTGCGGTACGGCCGGTGCTCGGGCTTGATCCGGGGCCTGCGGAGCGTGTCGACCGGCACCGTCACCAGGACCCCTTCCCGTTACAGGTACATGCCTTGACACTCTGGTCCCCCGAGTCGAGCCTTGACAAGACGCGGTCGGCGATCGCGCCCGCAACGCTCAACGTCCCTACTGACGAGAGGAGTTGGGGTGCCCACCAAGATTGTGATCCGCCCGTTGGACAAGAAGGAGACCACGGGCGACAGCAGCGGAGGCAACGGCGGCTGATCCGTTTCGCCGGACAGGCACTCGGCCACCGCAGAGCCCACACAGAGAGGGGGCCACATGGCCGCCAAGATCGTGATCCGTCCGCTGGACAAGAAGGAGACCACCGGGGACAGCAACGCGAACGGCACCTGACCGGAGCGCGGCATGCGGGGAACCCCGTATCCCACCCTCGGTGAGCTGCTGCGACGCGCTCGCGCAACGGTGGCGGCACGGCCCGGTGCACTGCGGTTGCGTGCCGTCGGGACCTCGCGTGCCGGCCGGCCGCTGTGGCTGCTGTCGGCCGGACACGGCCCCCGGCACATCCTCACGGTCGCCGGCGCGCACGCCAACGAACCGGTGGGCGGGGTCACCTCGCTCTCCCTGGCCGAGAGGTTCGCGCGGGAGCCCGCGCTGCTCCAGGAGTCCGGCTGCACCTGGAACTTCCTGCTCTGCCTCGACCCCGACGGCGCGAGCCTCGCCGGGCGATGGCTGACCGGGCGGCCCGGCGAGGGGCTGCCCGGCGAGGGACGGGCGGCCGAGGCCTCGCCGACCCTCCGGGGTTACTACCGGCGCTTCTACCGGCCCGCCTTCGCCGCGCAGCCCGAGTTTCCGCCCGTCGCGAGTGACCCGCGTCCGGTGATGCCGGAGTCCGAGGCGCTGGTCCGGCTCATCGACGAACTGCGCCCGGTCGTGCAGTTCTCGCTCCACGGCGTCGAAGTGGGCGGATCCTTTCTGCAGTTGACTCGCGCGGTGCCGGGGGCGGCGGCCGCCTACCGTCGGATCGCGGCGGACCTCGGCATTCCCCTGGAACACCGGCCGTTCGACGGCATGGGATGGCTGGCCGAGAGCCCGGGGGTGCTCGTCCTGCCGGACAGCAGCCCCACCGAGGAACGGGACCCGTCCGGCTTCACCTCACAGGCGACCTGGCTGTACGCGATGCGGCACGGAACCGTGTCGGCGGTCGTCGAGGCGCCCTTCTGGAGCGTGGCGGGCGTCAGCGAGCCACGGCCCGTCGACGAGCCCCGGCGCGAGGTCGCGGAGGCGAGCGAGATCCTGCTCGGCCGGGCCAAGCAACTGGAGGCGGTGGTGGGGGAGCTGGGGCCCAGGTCACCGGAGACCCCCGAGGAGATCGCCCACTTCACCGCCGCCCGCGAGCTCATGGACATCGGCCCCGGAGTCGTTGACACCTGGAACTCCGCCGAACTCGCCACCACCGTGGGCAACGCCGTCTCGCTCGGCGTCGCCGCCCGGCGCATCCCGCTGCGCGCGGCGGCCATGATGCGGCAGGCCCTGGGCGGCGCCCCCGCGCTGGACACCCTCGTGGAGGCCTGGGCACGTGAGCTGGCGAGCACCTTCGACGCCCGCTGGGTCCCCGTGGCCGACCAGACCGAGCTCCAGATCCGCACGATGCTCGCACTCGCCCGCGCCCTGGTGTGACCCCGGGCGCCCCCGCGCACCCACACGCACCCACACGCGCGCTCATGAGAAAGGGGGCTCCCGGCACGACGCCGGGAGCCCCCACTTACGTACGACCGACTACGCGGACGCCGCCGCCGCGTCCGCCGCCTGGGCCTTCAGCGCGCGCTCGACCCCGGAGCGGGACTCCGAGATCAGGCGCCGCAGGGCCGGGGTGGGCTCGGCCGCGGCCAGCCACGCGTCCGTCTTGGCGAGGGTCTCCTCGGAGACCTGGACGGACGGGTAGAGACCGACCACGATCTGCTGGGCGATCTCGTGCGAACGGGCGTCCCAGATGTCCTTCACCACGGAGAAGTACTTGTCCGTGTACGGGGCGAGCAGTTCGCGCTGGTCGGTCTGCGCGAAGCCGCCGATCACCGCTTCCTGCACGGCGTTCGGGAGCTTGTCGGACTCGACGACCGCGGCCCAGGCCTCCGCCTTCGCCTCCTCGGTGGGACGCGAGGCCCGGGCCGTCTCCGCGTGCCGCTCACCGGCCGCCGTCTTGTCGCGCTCCGCCTCGGCGCCGATCTCCGCCTCGTCGTAGCGCCCGACCGCCGCGAGCCGCTGGACGAACGCCCAGCGCAGCTCGGTGTCGACGGCGAGGCCCTCGATGCTCTCCCGGTCCTCCAGCAGGCCCTCCAGGAGGTCCAGCTGCTCCGGCGTACGGGCGGTCGCCGCGAAGGCACGCGCCCAGGCGAGCTGGTGGTCGCTGCCGGGCTCGGCGGCGCGCAGGTGTGCGAGCGTCGCGTCCGTCCAGCGGGTCAGCAGCGCCTCGCGGGCCGTCGGGTCGGCGTACAGCTCGATCGCCAGCTTCACCTGGCGCTGCAGCGACTGCACGACACCGATGTCGGACTCCTTGCCGATGCCCGACAGGACCAGGGACAGGTAGTCGCGGGTGGCGAGCTCACCGTCGCGGGTCATGTCCCAGGCCGAGGCCCAGCACAGGGCGCGGGGCAGGGACGACTCGAAGTCGCCGAGGTGCTCGGTGACGAAGGCGAGCGAGTCCTCGTCGAGGCGGACCTTGGCGTACGACAGGTCGTCGTCGTTGAGCAGGAAGACCGCCGGGCGGCGCTTCCCGACCAGCTCCGGTACGGCCGTCAGCTCGCCGTCGACGTCCAGCTCGACGCGCTGGTCGCGCACCAGCCTGCCGCTGTCGTCGTCGAGGTTGTAGAGGCCGATCGCGATGCGGTGCGGGCGGAGGGTCGGCTCAGCCTTGGCACCCTCCGGGAGCGCCGGAGCCTCCTGACGGATCGCGAAGGAGGTGATGACCCCGTTCGCGTCCGTCTCGACCTCCGGCCGCAGGATGTTGATGCCGGCGGTCTGGAGCCACTTCTCCGACCAGGTCTTCAGGTCGCGCCCGGAGGTCTCCTCCAGGGCGCCCAGCAGATCGCTGAGGCGCGTGTTGCCGTAGGCGTGCCGCTTGAAGTACGCCTGCACGCCCTTGAAGAACTCGTCCATGCCGACGTAGGCGACGAGCTGCTTCAGGACGCTCGCCCCCTTCGCGTAAGTGATGCCGTCGAAGTTGACGAGGACGTCGTCCAGGTCGTTGATCTCGGCCATGATCGGGTGGGTGGAGGGCAGCTGGTCCTGCCGGTACGCCCACGTCTTCATGGAGTTGGCGAAGGTCGTCCAGGAGTGCGGCCAGCGCGACTGGGGGGCGTAGGCCTGGCAGGCCGCCTCGGCGTAGGTGGCGAACGACTCGTTCAGCCACAGGTCGTTCCACCACTCCATGGTGACCAGGTCGCCGAACCACATGTGGGCCAGCTCGTGCAGGATCGTGGCGGCCCGCACCTCGTACGAGGCGTCGGTCACCTTGGACCGGAACACGTACTGGTCGCGGATCGTCACCGCGCCCGCGTTCTCCATCGCGCCGGCGTTGAACTCCGGCACGAAGAGCTGGTCGTACTTCTTGAACGGGTACGCGTAGTCGAACTTCTCCTGGAACCATTCGAAGCCCTGCCGGGTGACCTCGAAGATCGCGTCCGAGTCGAGGAACTCGGCGAGCGAGGGCCGACAGTAGATGCCGAGCGGCACGCTCTGTCCGTCCTTCTCGTACACGCTGTGCACGGAGTGGTACGGCCCGACGATCAGCGCGGTGATGTACGTGGAGATCCGCGGCGTCGGCTCGAAGACCCAGATGTCGTCCTTGGGCTCGGGCGTCGGGGAGTTGGAGATCACGGTCCAGCCGGTGGGCGCCTTCACGGTGAACTGGAAGGTGGCCTTCAGATCGGGCTGCTCGAAGCTCGCGAACACCCGGCGCGCGTCCGGGACCTCGAACTGGGTGTAGAGGTACGCCTGCTGGTCGACGGGGTCGACGAAGCGGTGCAGGCCCTCACCGGTGTTGGTGTACGCGCAGTCGGCCACGACACGCAGGACGTTGCGGCCCTCCAGGAGCCCCGGAAGCGCGATCCGCGAGTCCTCGAAGACCTCGGCGGGGTCGAGAGGGTCCCCGTTCAGGGTCACCTCCTGAACGGCGGGAGCCACCAGGTCGATGAAGGTCTCCGAGCCGCTCTCCTCGACGTCGAAGCGCACCGTGGTAACGGACCGGTAGGTGCCGCCCTCCTGCGCGCCCGAGAGGTCGAGATCGATCTCGTACGAGTCAACGGTGAGCAGCTTCGCGCGCTGCTGCGCCTCTTCGCGGGTCAGGTTTGTGCCAGGCACGCGGTCATCTCCTCGTTATGTGACGGTTGCGCCATCCTTCCATGGGACCTGCACGGATGCGATGTCCGTTTCCCGCCGGTGCCCGGCACGCGCGGGCGCGAGCCTGGAGCCATGACGACGCACACGACGACGGACGCGACGACGGACATGACGACATACGCGACGACGTACACGGCACGTCCCATCGACCCGGCGGTCCTGAAGGATCTCCGCACAGCTGACGATGCGGACCGTCCGATGGTTCCCTTCGCGGACGAGGAGGGCGGCGCGCCGCTGCGCTGCTGTCTGCGGCGCAGCGAACCGGGGGAGCGGATCGCCCTGGTCTCCTACGCGCCGCTGCGCCGCTGGGCCGCCGGGACAGGCGTCGATCCGGGCGCGTACGACGAACAGGGCCCGGTCTTCGTCCACGCCGACGACTGCCCGGGCCCCGACCTGCGCGGCCACCCCTTTCCGGGCGCTCACCGCACGGTCCGCCGCTACTCCGCCGAGGGCCACATCCTGGGCGGCCGTCTGGTCGAGAACCCCGAGGGCTTCGACGAGGCCTTCGCGGAGGCCTTCGCCGACCCGGAGGTGGCGCTCGTCCACGTAAGGGCCGTGGAGTACGGGTGCTTCCTCTACGAGGTGCGGCGGGCGTGAGAAGGGGCGGTCACCGTGCGGTGACCGCCCCCGGGGCACGTGGTGCGGGCGTCAGCCCTTGAGCTCCGCCGCCACCAGCTCCGCGATCTGGACCGCGTTCAGTGCGGCGCCCTTGCGGAGGTTGTCGTTGGAGACGAAGAGGGCGAGACCGTGCTCGGCCGTCTCGTCGGCGCGGATGCGGCCCACGTAGGACGCGTCCTTGCCGGCGGCCTCGAGCGGGTTCGGGATCTCGGAGAGGGTGACGCCCGGGGCGCCGGCCAGCAGCTCGGTCGCGCGCTCCACGCTCAGCGGACGCGCGAAGCGGGCGTTCACCTGGAGGGAGTGGCCGCTGAACACCGGGACGCGGACACAGGTGCCGGAGACCTTGAGGGCGGGGATCTCCAGGATCTTGCGGGACTCGTTGCGGAGCTTCTGCTCCTCGTCCGTCTCGTGCAGACCGTCGTCGACGATCGACCCCGCGAGCGGGAGCACGTTGAAGGCGATGGGGCGCT
Organism: Streptomyces sp. GbtcB7; assembly: GCF_019091445.1. Taxonomy (NCBI): domain Bacteria; kingdom Bacillati; phylum Actinomycetota; class Actinomycetes; order Kitasatosporales; family Streptomycetaceae; genus Streptomyces; species Streptomyces sp. GbtcB7. The sequence goes on along the minus strand of NZ_JAGXJM010000004.1, from coordinate 47,537 downwards.
TGTAGACCCCGGGCTCGGGGAAGTCGACCGCGCCGCCGTCATGGGTCAGCTTGTCGGCGTCCGCGGCGACCTTCAGTACCTGGCCGTGCAGCTCGGCCACGCCCGCGAGGCCGGAACCGGACACCGCCTGGTACGTCGCGACGACCAGCGCCTCGAGCCCCGCCTCCTCGTGCAGCGGCTTCAGGACCGGCATCGCGGCCATCGTCGTGCAGTTCGGGTTGGCGATGATGCCCTTGGGGCGGTCGGCGATCGCGTGCGGGTTCACCTCGGAGACCACGAGGGGCACCTGCGGGTCCTTGCGCCACGCCGAGGAGTTGTCGATCACGACCGCGCCCTGCGCGGCGACCTTCTCGGCCAGCGCCTTGGAAGTTGCGCCGCCCGCGGAGAACAGCACGATGTCCAGGCCGGAGTAGTCCGCCGTCGCCGCGTCCTCCACCGTCACACCGTCGAGCACGGTCCCGGCCGAACGCGCCGAGGCGAACAGCCGCAGCTCCTCGACCGGGAACTTCCGCTCGACGAGGATCCTGCGCATGACTGTGCCGACCTGACCGGTGGCTCCGACGATTCCGACCCTCACGGCGACTCCTTTAGCGTGCGTTTCACGTGGTCCAGCGCTTCCATCATGCGTCTGACCCGTCCCCACGTGTCCAATCCTTTGCCCGTGCCGCCCGAGGAATGGGACACGTCCGCCCTTCGGCATTCCTGCGGCATCCGAAAGAAAACCGTCCGTCGGCCGCCGGGAACCGCAAGCCGTACGGCGTGGGCGTCCTCACCGGCCCCGGCCCGGTGTGACGTACGACTCCTTCGCGTGCGGCCGAACGTTTTGGCCCGCACCGGCGTCGTAGAGGAAACGCGGGAGGGGAGGGGCGGAGTGCTGCGCAGAAAGGCACGCCGGGTCCAGGGGGCGGACGATCCCCTGGACGCGGCCCAGGAACGCCGGGTGCGGGCGGTGCTCGCGCTCGGTGGCGTACCGCAGGCGGACCTGCCGGACGGGGTGCAGCAGGTCCGCCTGCGGTTGCTGGAACGCGCGGCGAAGGGGGACGAGGCGCCGCGTGACGTGTCCGCGTGGGCGGCGGTCGTCGCCTCGAACCTGGCGATGGACTGGCACCGGGCCAAGCGGCGCCAGGAGCGGCTCGGCGAGCGGCTGGCCTCGCTGCGGCAGCCCGCGGACGCCCGTGACGAGGACTCCAGCGTGCTCTCGCTCGCCGTGGCACAGGGTTTGGACGAGCTGCCCGACGCCCAGCGCCAGGTCCTCGTCCTGCGCTTCTACGCCGATCTGTCCGTGCGCGGGATCGCCGAGGAGCTCGGCGTCCCGGAGGGCACGGTCAAGAGCAGGCTGCACTCGGCGGTCCGCGCCCTGCGCGCCCGCCTGCACGAGGACGAGGTGGTGTGACGTGGCCGAGTATGAGGGAGTGGACGCGCTGCTGGCCGCGATCACTGACGAGGCTCTGCCCGAAGGGGCCGGCGACGACCCGGAGTTCATGGCCGAGCACCGGTCGGCGGTGGCCGACGTGGCGCTGCTGCGGGAGCAGTTGGCGGTCATCGGGGACGCGCTGGCGGACCGTGCGGAGGAAGCGAAGCCGGTCCCGGTACGAGCCCCCAGAAAGCGCAGCCGCCGCCCCGAAGGCGCCCCCAGAAATCGCGGGCGCCGTCCCCTAGCCCTCGTCGTGGGCACCCTCGTCGTGGCCACCGTGGCCGCGATGGTCGTCGGCATGGGCTGGATCCTCGCGCACAACGGGGGCGGGGCGATGAGCACGTCGGACAGCAGCGGGGCCAAGGCGGCCGACAGCGGGAGCGCGGGCGACGGGGCCTCGCTCAGCGCCCCCGGCTATCTGGCCTGCGCCCGGCTCGTCGCGGAGGGCACGGTCGCCGACGTCGAGCCGCTCCCCGGCACAGCGGAGAACCGGATCACCCTCCACGTGGACCGCTACTACAAGCCGGAGAAGGGGAAGGCCGAGGTCGTCCTCGTACTGGACGAGGAGGTGGCTCCCCGGCCGCGCGAGGGCGAGCGGGTACTCGTCGCCCTCCAGGCCGATCCGGCGACACCGGCCGGCTGGACGACAGGGGAGAAGGCCATCGCCGACGAACGGGCGTGGATCGTGAAGGCGCTGCCCGAGTCCCGTACCCTCACGTGCCCGTGAAGAAGGCACGTGCCCGTGAAGAAGGGCGGGCGCCCGTTTCCGGACGCCCGCCCCTCGTATGTCAGCCGGTTGCTACGGCGTGACCTTCTCGATCTTCACGCTGCCGAGGCCGGCGGCCGTGCCGCGGGCGTTCACCAGCTGGACCTGGCCGAAGAACTCGCGTCCCTCGGGGGCCGGCGCGGCCGCGGTGACCTCGCCGGACACCGTCGCCGTACCGCCCGTGGCGAGCTTCACCGGCGCCGACTCGTCGACCTTGACCGAGCCGAGCGCGGAGGAGAAGAACACGTCACGGTAGTCGTACGCGGTCGAGCCCGACGGGACCGAGTAGCCCACGACCTCGATGGTGTACGTACCGGCGGCGGGGTTGGGGATGGAGACCGCCTCCTCCGAGTCGCCGTCCGCGGACTGCGCGACCTGCTTGCCTGCGGAGTCGTACACCGTCAGGTCCAGGTCGGCGGCCGTGTCCGAGACGTTGCCGATGGCGACGTCGAGCGACGCGGCGCCGGCCGGCACCTCGACCGTGCTGGTCTGGGTGGCGCCGCCCGCGATGCTCGGCCGGGCCGTCTTCGAGGAGCCGAGCGGGCCGCCCTTCAGGGTGCCGTCGAGCGCCGCGAAACCGTTCGTCACCTTCCAGGAGGCGGTGACCGGCGTGCCGACCTTGGCCTCGGGGACCGTCACCACGGCCGGGTCGAAGGCCGCGCCGAGCACGGTGGCCTCCAGCTTGTACGGGTTGTCGAGCAGCGGCGAGGTACGGCGCGCCTCGACCTCGACCTCCCAGACACCGGGCTGCGGGTCCGCGTACGAACGCACGTCGGGCTTGCAGCCGTTGGTGTTCGGGTAGTTGCTGTAGCAGTACGGCGTGCCGGTGTCCTCGACCGGGACACCGTAGGGGTGGATGGAGATGAACCGGGTCTGGCTCAGGTCCTTCAGCCCGCCGATCGCGACCTCCAGCGCCTTCGCGCCCTCGGGCACGGTCAGGAAGTACGACCGCGTGCTGTTGCGCTGCACCGAACTCGACGCGGAGTAGCTGTACTTGAGCGGCGTGGAGGCCACGACCGTCGTCAGGATCTGCTTGTCGAGGCCCTCGGTCCGCGGGTCGTCGACCTCGAGGATGGCGCTCTTGATGCCGGCCGAGGAGGCCTTCGCGGCGACCTTGACGGTGACCGGCTTGTTCAGTTCGAGCTTGACCTCGTCGGAGCCGACGATCCGGAAGGTGTCACCGGCGTTGTTCTCGAAGTGCAGCTCGTGGCGGATCGCCTTGTCCGGGCCGGACGTACGCGTGATGGTGATGTCGTACGACTTCTTCACGCCGACCTTGAGGCCGCCTTCGCGGTCGTAGAGGCCGGTGCCGAAGCCCGGGGTCTTCAGGGCGTAGTCGATCGCGGTGTCGACGGGGGCCTTGACGGTGTAGTCGTGGGCGGTCACGTCGTCCTTGATCGACTTCCACGCGTCCACGATGTTGATGAGGCCCGCGCCCTCCTCGTACGCCTGCACACCCTTGATGTGGTCGGCGGTCGAGGTGAGGGCCGTGCGCAGCTTGGCGGGCGTCAGGGCGATGCCCTTCTGCTTGGCGGCGCTCAGCAGCAGCGCGGACGCGCCGGCGGCCTGCGGGGAGGCCATCGAGGTGCCCTGGAGCATCGAGTAGCCGGCCGGCAGGGAGTAGCCGGCCTGGGCGACCGGGGAGCCCGGCAGCCAGGTCTGCGTGGTGTTGATCGCGGCGCCGGGCGCGGTCAGCGTCGGCGTGAAGCCGCCGTCCTCACGCGGACCGCGCGAGGAGAACGGCATCATCGCGTACTTCTTCTCCACGACGGAGCCGTAGTTGGCGGCCCAGGTGTCCTTGGAGATGGACGCGCCGACCGAGATGACCTTGTCGGCCAGGCCGGGGTCGCCGATGGTGTTGGCGCCGGGGCCGGAGTTGCCCGCGGAGATCACCAGCTGGACACCGTAGGTGTCGATGAGACGCGTGTAGAGCTCGGAGCGCGCGTTGTTGCCGTCGTTCAGCGCGGGCAGACCGCCGATGGACATGTTCACGATGTCGACGCCGTGGTTGACGACGAGGTCGATCATGCCCTCGGTGAGCGCGACGTTGGTGCAGCTCGGGCCGAACACGCAGGCGCGCGACGAGACGATCTTCGCGCCGGGGGCGGCGCCGTTCATCTTGCCGCCGAACAGGCCGTTCGCGGAGGTGATGCCGGCGACGTGCGTGCCGTGCTCGCTCGCGATCAGACCGATGTTGACGAAGTCGGCCTTCTTGCCGACCCAGTCGCCCCCGTAGGGGTCCATCGGCACGTCCTTGCGGATCTGCACGACGAACGGCTGGCTCTCGACGACGTCGGTGGCCGGGTTGTCGGTCCCGAAGTGACCGATCTGGTAGCCGTCCTTGTACGGCTTCATCGCGGTGTCGTCGCTGAAGTCGTGGTTGTTGTTCACGTCGACGGTGACGGTGCCGGCCGCCGGGTCGTACAGGACGCCCCACGCGTCGGTGGTGTCGCCGTCACGGTTCACGTCGCCCGCGGCGTCGCCGCCCGCGGTCGCGGACTCCCGGAACGTGCTGATCTCGTACGAGCCCGCCGGGGACGTCCAACTCTGGCCGCCGTAGGTGAAGGTGGGCCCGGAGACCGCGCTGACCATGGGCCGCCAGCTCAGGTCGTTGTCGAGGATCGGGTCGGTCGAGGTGACCCAGTCGACGATCTTGCGCTCGCCGGTGGTGGTCTTCTGCAGCGCCGGGTGGCTCAGGTCCACACCGGAGTCGAGGATGCCGATGGTGACGCCCCGGCCGTCCGCCTTCGGGTTCTTCTTCACGAAGTCGACGGCGCCCGTCTCGAAGGACGGGTTGTACGGGTTCTCGGCGGGGGTGTTCTTGTCGGGCGCGGCGTAGGTCTTCGTGGCCTTCGAAGAGGCGCCCTTGACCGTGTCGGCGCTCGGCGTCGGGTCGTCGAGCGCGATGTCCTGGCGCAGGTCGATGCCGTGCACCGAGGTCAGCTTGGTGGCGGCGGCGATGGCCGCGTCGGCCTTGGCGGTCGGGACCGTGGCCCGGACGTAACCGACCTTGTCGTACGTCTGGCCGACGGAGCCGCCCTTGACCGCGTCCATCTCCTGGGCGACCTGCTCGGTCTGCCCGGGAGCGGTGGCGATCATCATCGTGACGTTCTTGGCGCCGTCGGCCTTGGCCTCGGCGAGGAGGTCCGCGTCGTCCGAACCGAGCTTGGCGCTCGCGGACTTGGTGCCCGGGTCGGGCGTGGCGGGTGCGTGGTCCGCGGAGAAGGCCATGGGTATCGGCCCGGCCGCGGAGAGCGCGGCCACCAGGCCTGCGGCCACGGCGATGCGGGCCACGCGTCTCGCGCCCGATATCGGTGCGCGCTGAGGATCGGTCATCAGCATCCCTTGTAGGTAAAGGAACGAGCGTGGAGTGACCGGTCCCGACGTTCCCACGGGACTCGATCACATCAGTCCGGTATGTGGACCCGGATGACCGCTCAGCTTTACCTAAGGGGCAGTTGTTTGGGGAGAGTTGACCGGGGCGGGATGGAACCATGGCGTACTTCCGCCATGCGTCACGACGGTCAAAGTGCAATATGGCGGGACATGGTCAACCGATCCTCGACCGTCCGCCGCCCGCTCCCGGCCGCTCAGGCCTCCCGCGTGCGCGCGTAGTGGCGGGACGCCTTCGCGCGGTTACCGCAGGCCGCCATCGAGCACCAGCGGCGGGTGCCGTTCCGCGAGGTGTCGAAGAAATGCAGGATGCAGGCGTCGTGGGCGCAGCGGCGGATGCGGTCGGGGGCGGTGGTGAGCAGTCCGAGGTAGTCGCGGGCGGCGAGCCAGGCGGGCCCCCAGGACGGGTCGGCGAACTCCGCTTCCTCGCCGGGCCCCTGGCCGGTCAGCGTCAGGCGGACACGGCCGTGCGTGAGGACGGCGTCGATCCGGGCGGCGGCTTCCTCCAGGGTGCCGTCGACGGCCGAGCGCAGGGCGTCACGGGCTTCCCGGGCGTGCAGCAGCACGGCGTCGTCGGCCGGGAAGTCCAGTCCGTTCGCCGCCAGCCACACCGCCAGGCCCTCGGTGTCCGTGAGCAGGTCCTGCGTCACTCCCTCGCGGTTCCAGCGGGTGTTGAGCAGGTCGAGCGAGACGGGCTCCCCGGTGAGTGGGCGGGGATCGGCGGTGGTGGACATGAGGAGCTCCCTTCGGCGCTAACCGCTCAAGAGTAAGTCACTGGTTGACGCTCCCCAATCTAACCCCTAATCTCGATGACAGGGGTTAGCCCTTCCGTGGGGCGGCCAACGACAGACGGGACCGTCATGACCTTGCGCACCGGCCACATCGGCCTGAACGTCACCGACCTCGACCGCTCGCTCGCCTTCTACCGCGACGTCCTCGGTTTCGGAGTGATCGCCGAGGGCAAGGAGGAGGAACGGCGGTACGCGTTCCTCGGCTCCCTCGCCGGAGACGGCCGCCCGGTGCTCACCCTCTGGCAGCAGGCACAGGGGTCGTACGACAAGGTCCGCGCCGGCCTGCACCACCTCGCCCTCGAAGTGGACTCGGTCGACCAGGTCAGGGAGTACGAGACGGCCCTGCGGGACTACGGCGTCGACTTCGCGTACGAGGGCGTGGTCGCCCACCGTGAGGGCTCGGCGTCCGGCGGCATCTTCTTCCACGACCCCGACGGCACCCGCCTCGAGATCTACGCGCCGAGCGGGGCGGAGGGGGCCCCGGTGCCGTCCGCCACCGCTCCCACCTGCGGTTTCTTCTAGGGGCTGTGGAGAGCGGGGCGCGTCATGACGTATCACTCCGGCTCACGGGCCGTACAGGAGCGGGTGGGTGTGCGCGAGGTCGCCGACCATGTGGGGCGGTCCGTCGGACAGGGCATCCGCCCCGTGGCCGCCGCCTTCCTCGAACTCCAGCCGATGCTGGTGGTGGGCGCGGCCGATCCGGTGGGCGGCGCGGTGTGGGCCTCGCTGCTCACCGGCGAGCCCGGGTTCGTACGGGCGACGGGTGTCCGGCAGATCTCGGTCACGGGCGGCGGTCTGCGCGAGAGCGACCCACTGGCGCGGGCGCTCGCCACCCCGGGCACCTCCGTCGGCACGATCGCGCTCGACCCGCGCACCCGCCGCCGCATGCGCCTCAACGGCCGGGCCCGTCCGACCCCCCGCGGCTTCGTCGTCGAGGCCGACCAGGTCTTCTCCAACTGCCCGAAGTACCTGCAGAAGAGGGAGTCGTACGAGAAGGCCGAGCGTCCGCCCGGCACGCCCCGCCGGTCCGCCGGACTCTCCCCCGGGCAGCGGCGGTTCGTCGAGTCCGCCGACACCTTCTTCCTGGCCACCGTCCACTCGCACGGCGCCGACGCCAGCCACCGGGGCGGCAACCCCGGTTTCGTCCACGTCACCTCACCGAATGAACTGCACTGGCGCGACTACCCGGGCAACTCCATGTTCCTGACCCTCGGCAACCTGGAGACGGACCCGCGGGCGGGGCTGCTCTTCCTGGACTGGGCGGCGGGGACGGTGCTGCAACTGACGGGCACGGCGCGCACGGAGTACGCGGCCGACGGAGAGCGCACGGTCGGCTTCACCGTCACCGAGGTCGTTCAGACATCTGCCGCCAGCCCGATCCGCTGGTCGCCGCCGGAGTACTCGCCGGCCAACCCGTCCCTGCCGTAGGCGACTTGTCCTGCCCCCGTGCCGTAACGTCTGGGCATGCCGAAGCAGTTGAGGGTGGCGGCCTACGCCGTATGCGTGCGGGACGGGCGAATGCTGCTGGCCCGCTGGGTCGCGGGTGACGGAAGCAGGCGGTGGACCCTGCCCGGCGGCGGCATGGACCACGGCGAGGACCCCTACGACACCGTCATCCGCGAGGCCGAGGAAGAGACGGGCTACGCCGTCGAGCCCCTCGCGCTGCTCGGCGTCGACTCCGTACTGCGTTCGCACCCGCGCCGACTCGGCTCACCCAACGACTTCCACGCCCTGCGGATCGTCTACGAGGCCCGCGTCACCGGCGGCGAGCTGCGCCACGAGACGAACGGCTCCACCGACATGGCGGCCTGGCACCCGCTCGACGAGGTACCCGCCCTCGACCGGGTCGCGCTGGTCGACGTGGGACTGCGGCTGTGGCGGGAACGACCGCCCCTCGGCCGCGTCGGCTCCGAAGGGGCGGGGAAGTAGCCGCAGCGGAGCAGTGGCGGGGAACTGGTCCCCTACCCCGGAAAATGAACACGGAGTGACCGTGTCCCGGCCGTTCGGAGAGGGGTCGTGGACGCGCAGGGTGTTCCAAGATCCACGTACGGTGATCGGCGTCGGCCGTTGCCGCCTCGTTAACGTCCAGGTCACCCCCGGTGCCAACGATCCAGTATGAGCGGGGAGTTACCGCAACGAGCCCCCCGCGACCACTGCCGACGCGTTCGCACTCGGGGAGATCGCGCCATGTCGCGCATACGCTCTGTCGCCACTTCCGCCGCCATGAACCGCCGTACCCTGCTCGCCGCCACCGGAGCGGTGACCCTCTCCGCGGGCATCGGCTACGCCCTGCGGCCCGACTCCGAGGCGCACGCCGCCACCACCGGCACCGGTGAGTCCGCCGTCGCCGTGTCCCTCCCCCACTCTCGGCTTCGCTCGAGCGGGGGGACCCCCATGGCGCCCGCCGCCCCCCTCGCTCCCTACGAGCGCGGCACCACCCTGGAGAGCGTGGCCGCGCCGCGCTCCGGCTCGGGCGGCTACCGGCGGCTCGGTGACGGCCCCGCCTGGAAGCGGGTCGTACGCGGCGACCTGGCCGCGGCCAAGTCGGGCCGGGCCGACCGGCGCACCGCGCTCGCCGCGTTCGTGCAGTTCACCGACCTGCACCTGATCGACGTCCAGCACCCGCTGCGGCTCGAGTACCTGCGCACCGGCGCCGCGAACGCCTGGCGTCCGCACGAGTCGCTGACCGTGGCCGGCGCCGTGTCGCTCGTCGAGCGGGTCAACGCGCTGCGGGGTGCCCCCGTCACCGGCTCCCCACTGCACTTCGTCATGACCACCGGGGACAACACGGACAACAACTCCAAGACGGAGCTGGACTGGTTCCTGAAGGTCATGAGCGGCGGCCGGATCAGCCCCAACAGCGGCGACCCGCGCCACTACGAGGGCGTCCAGAACAGCGGCCTCAAGCTGTACTGGCAGCCGGACGCGGCCCTGCGCGACGCCGACAAGCAGCGCGGCTTCCCGCACCTGCACGGCTTCCTCGCGGCCGCCATCCGCGAGCTGCGCAGCCCCGGCCTCGGCCTGCCCTGGTACTCCACGGTCGGCAACCACGACGCGCTGCCGCTGGGCTGCTACCGGCACGGCGACTCCTTCCTCGCCGAGTTCGCCGTCGGCGGCAAGAAGCTGATGACGCTGCCCGCCTCGGCGAGCGTCGCCCTGCGCGCCGCCATCAAGAACGACAAGGACCCCAAGGGCACCCAGCTCAGGGACCTCCTCAAAACGCACGCGCGGCAGCTGCGCTCGGTCACCCCGGACGAGTCGCGCGCCCCCTTCACGCCCGCCGATTACCTCAAGGCGCACCTCGACCCCGCGCACACCGGCCCCGGCCCGATCGGCCACGGCTACTCACAGGCCAACCTCGCCGCGGGCACCCAGTACTACGCCTTCCGCATCTCCGACGACATCATCGGCATCAGCATCGACACCACCGACCCGGGCGGCCACTACATGGGCTCCATCGGGACGACCCAGCTGCGCTGGCTGGACAAGACGCTGAGCGACAACAAGGACTCGTACGCCATCGTCTTCAGCCACCACACCAGCAAGTCGATGACCAACCGCCGCACCGACCCCGCGCACCCGAGCGACAAGCGCCACGGCGGCGAGGACGTGGTCGCCACGCTCGCCAAGCACCGCAACGTGCTGGCCTGGGTGAACGGCCACACCCACAAGAACGAGATCATCGCGCACTCCGCGCCGAACCACGGCTCCTTCTGGGAGATCAACACCGCCTCCCACGTCGACTTCCCGCACCTCGCCCGCATCATCGAGGTCGTCGACAACAAGGACGGCACGCTCTCCCTCTTCACCACCCTCATCGAGTCCGCGGCCCCGCACCGCACGGACTTCTCCGACCTCAGCCAGACCGGCCTCGCGGCCCTGTACCGCGAGCTCGCCTTCAACGCCCCGGGTCGCAGCACCGAACTGGCCGGCGCCTCGCGGGACCGCAACACGGAGCTCGTACTGAAGAAGGCCTGAGGAAACCCGAAGAACGGCCGAAATCCACTCAACTGGCGTACAGGCGGGCAACCTTCACTTCGGCCCGCCGAGTCCCTCCCCCCGACCAGGGTTCACCGGTGAAGGGGGAACGACATGTCAGTGCGTACGGGACTGGTGGCGGCGACGGCGGTGGCGCTTGCGGCCGCTCTGGCGGGGCCCGCGGTGGCGGCTCCCGCCGGGGCCGGCCACCACGCCGGAACCCGCGCCGCCATGGACGCCGCGGTGAAGGCCGGGGTGCCGGGCGTGACGGCGACGGCGCGGGACGCCGGCGGCACGTGGTCGGCCACGGCGGGCGTGGGCGACGTGCGGACGCTCGCGCCCCGCGGCACGGCCGACCACTACCGCGTGGGCAGCATCACGAAGACGTTCGTGTCGACGGTGCTGTTGCAGCTGGAGGCGGAGCGGCGGCTGTCGCTGGACGACAGGGTGGAGAAGTGGCTCCCGGGCGTGGTCCGGGGCCATGGCCACGACGGACGCCGGATCACCGTCCGTCAGCTCCTCAACCACACCAGCGGCATCTTCAACTACACGGCGGACGACGACTTCGCCCGCACGTACTTCCTGAAGGACGGCTTCCTCGAACACCGCTACGACACGAAGACACCCGAGCAGCTCGTGGCGATAGCGATGACCCACGAACCGCTCTTCGCGCCGGGCACGTCCTGGAGCTACTCCAACACCAACTACGTGCTGGCCGGGATGGTGATCGAGAAGGTCACCGGCCACTCCTACGCCACGGAGATCCGCCGCCGCGTCATCGAACCGCTCGGCCTGCGCGCCACGTCCGTCCCCGGCACCAGGACGACGCTCCCACGGCCCAGCAGCCACGCGTACTCGAAACTGTCCCGGGCGACGACGGGCCCGACGTACGACGTCACGCGGCTCAACCCCTCCCTGGCCTCCTCCGCCGGGGAGATGATCTCCGACTCCGCCGACCTGAACCGCTTCTACGCGGCCCTGCTGGGCGGCCGGCTCCTTCCGCCGAAGCAGCTGAAGGAGATGAGGACCACGGTGAAGGTCGACGAGATCCCGGGCGCCCGCTACGGCCTGGGTCTCATCGACCGCAAGCTCAGCTGCGGGGTCCATGTGTGGGGCCACGACGGCGGCATCCACGGCTCGACGTCCTCCGCCGTGACGACGGCGGACGGCCGCCACTCCCTGGCCTTCAACTTCAACGGGGACTGGTCGGGGGACAGCGATGCGGTGATCGAGGGGGAGTTCTGCGGCAAATAGGCCCTGAACGGCCCCCTGACGCAGGTCCGAGCCCGAGGTTCCCCGCGGGCGCACGCACGAGGAGGGGCCGCCGGATCACCGACAGCCCCTCCTCTCCCCTCCTGGCACCGCCCCGGTCCGTCACTACCGGGGCAGGACCACGACATACGCCGCCGGATCCCGGTCGTTCGCCGCCATCAGCGCGGTGCGGACCACCGCCGCCTGCTGCTCCATCGCGACGCGCAGCTTCCGCGGGGTGACATGGACGACCGTGATGCCGAGCCGCTCCAGGTGCTCGCGCTTGCGGGCGTACTCCGACCAGAGGGCGTCGTCATCCTGCCGATGTCCCGGCCCGGGCGCCCGGGTGTCCAGCTCCAGGGCCACCGCCTGCTCGGGCCAGTACGCGTCGAGGCCGCCCAGGTGGGGCCCGCCCGGCAGACGCAGGTCGACGTTCCAGACCGGATCGGGCAGGCCGTACTCCCGCACCATCCGATACAGCCGGTCCTCCGCGATCGCCCGGCCCTCCGCCAGCAACGAGTCCACCGCGTCCACCACGTGCGGCCGGCTCAGCAGCCGCGCCTGCGTCAACTCACGCACCACCGTGGCCGGTTCGCAGTGCCCGGCGCGCACCGCCTCCGTCAGCAGCCGCCGTACCGCGCCCGCGTCCGACAACTCCGCCACCGCGTCGGCGAGGGCGCGCGGCACCGGGGCGACCGGGACACCCGTGAGGTACGAGGGGGCGGGCAGCGAAGGCGTACGGACGATGTGGGCGCAGCCGTGCGAGCGCAGCCGGCGCAGCCGGGGGACCAGGACGTCGATCTTGTCGAGGGCGGTCAGCGGGGGCGACGAGGTGAACCCGTGCAGGGTCAGCGCCGCCAGGCCCGTGATCAGCGCGTCCGCGTACGGCCGCGGGGCGTGCGGTTCCTCGGCGCCCGGCTGGACGGGGATGCCCGGCGCCGACTCGCCTGCGGGGGTGCGAGCCGCGAACAGCAGGACGGCGTGCAGGCGTTCCTCGGAGGTGGGCGGCCCCGGGTGGAGGAGGAAGACGCCCGGGAGGATCTGCTGCCAGGGGCCGCCCGGCCGGCACTGCTCGGTGGTGTCGGCGGCCGTGATGCCGTGGGCGCGCAGCTGAGCGGCGGTCAGGACCCGCCGCTGCGTGCGGGACAGGTGACGGAGGGGGCGGGGGGAGAGTGGGGTGTTGTGGTTCATGACCGGGGGTTTCCCGCGTCCGATCCGTCCCCTAACCGCTGTTACACGCCCGTCGACAAATCCGGACAAGCTCGTCCTAAAGTACGGGCGTTCGACTGCCGAAAGACGCTGGTCCGGATCGGGGTTACGGGGCCCGGTGCGCGGGTTCGGTAACGGGGCTCCGGGCGGCCGCATGGGCGACCCGGGGCCCCGTCACTTCCCGGCCGTTGTCGCTACGAGCCCGCCGCCGTGTCGCACGCCTGCCCGCGCAGGGTGCGCGCCAGGTCGTCCCGTGCCTCCAGGACCAGACGGCGCAGGGCCGGTGCCGCGTCCTCGTGGGCGGTGAGCCAGGCGTCCGTCGCGTCCAGGGTCTCCTGGGAGTCCCGCAGGGACGGGAACAGGCCCTTGACCACGTCCATGCCGATCTGGATGGACCGCTCGGCCCAGACGCGCTCGATGGCCGCGAAGTACTTCGCGGCGTAGGGAGCCAGCAGCTCCCGCTGGGAGGGCTGCGTGAAGCCCGCGATGGTCGCCTCGACCAGCGCGTTGGACAGCGCGTCCGACTCGACGACCTGGGCCCAGGCCTGGGCCTTGACCGCCGCCGAGGGGCGGGCGGCGAGGCAGCGGACCTGGTGACGCTTGCCGGAGGCCGTGTCGTCGCGGGCCAGTTCTGCCGCGAGGAGGGACTCGTCGGCGACGCCGTGCGCGGCCAGCGGTTCCAGGAACGCCCAGCGCAGCTCCTGGTCGACGTCCAGGCCGTCGACCTTGGCGGTGCCCTCGAGGAGGTGCAGCAGCAGGTGCAGATCGGCCTGGTCGGAGGCGACCGTCGCGAAGAAACGGGCCCAGGTCAGCTGGTGCTGGCTGCCGGGCTCGGCGAGCCGCAGCTCCTTCAGGGCGCCCTGGGCGAGCAGCCGGCCGCCCTCCGCACGCCAGTCGGGGGCCGCGTAGTGGACGAGCGCCGAGTGCGCCCAGGCGTGCAGCATCTGCAGGACGCCGATGTCGGACTCGCGGCCCGCGAAGCGCAGCACCAGGCCCACGAAGTCCCGGGCCGGCATCAGCGCGTCCCGGGTGAGGTTCCACAGCGCCGACCAGCACAGCGCGCGGGCGAGCGGGTCGGTGATGTCGCCGAGCCTCTCGCGCAGCGTGGCCAGCGAGTTCTCGTCGAAGCGGATCTTGCAGTACGTGAGGTCGTCGTCGTTGACGAGGACCAGCTCGGGGGCGTCCGCGCCGACCAGCTCATCGACCACCGTACGGGGGCCGACGACGTCGACCTCGGCGCGCGCGTACCGCACCAGGGACCCATCGGCGTCCTCACGCCGGTACAGGCCCACCGCGACGCGGTGCGGGCGCAGTTCGGGGTGCGACTCGGGGGCCTCCTGGAGCACGGCCAGCTCCGTGACGCGGCCCTCGGCGCTCAGGATCACCTGCGGGGTGAGGGAGTTCACCCCGGCCGTCTGGAGCCAAGCCCGCGACCAGGTGGCCAGATCGCGCCCGCTGGTCTCCTCCAGCGCCGACAGCAGATCGCCGAGGCGCGTGTTGCCGTACGCGTTCCGCTTGAAGTAGCGGCGCGCGCCCTCCAGGAACGCGTCCTGGCCGACGTAGGCGACGAGCTGCTTGAGCACGCTCGCGCCCTTCGCGTACGTGATCCCGTCGAAGTTGAGCTTGGCGTCCTGGAGGTCGCGGATGTCGGCCGTGATGGGGTGGGTGGAGGGCAGCTGGTCGGCGCGGTACGCCCAGGCCTTGCGGCGGTTGGCGAAGGTGATCCAGCCGTTCTCGAAGCGGGTCGCCCCGACCAGCGCGAACGCGCCCATGAAGTCGGCGAAGGACTCCTTGAGCCACAGGTCGTCCCACCACTCCATGGTGACGAGGTCGCCGAACCACATGTGCGCCATCTCGTGCAGGATGACGTTGGCCCGGCCCTCGTACGACGCCTGCGTCACCTTGCCGCGGAAGATGAACTCCTCGCGGAAGGTGACGAGCCCCGGGTTCTCCATCGCGCCGAGGTTGTACTCGGGCACGAACGCCTGGTCGTACTTCCCGAACGGGTAGGGGAAGTCGAAGTGGTCGTGGAAGAAGTCGAGCCCCTGCTTGGTCACCAGGAACACGTCGTCGGAGTCGAAGTGGGGCGCAAGACCCTTGCGGCACATCGCGCCGAGCGGGATCTCCAGCGTCGTACCGTCGTCGAAGGTGCGCGCGTAGCTGTCCGTGACGTAGTGGTACGGGCCCGCCGCGAACGCGGTGATGTACGTGGAGATCGGCTTGGTCTCGGCGAACCTCCACACACCGTCGACGAGTTCACCGACGCCGTTGCTCCAGACCGTCCATCCTTCCGGGGCCCGCACCTCGCAGCGGAAGGGGGCCTTGAGGTCCGGCTGCTCGAAGTTCGCGAAGACGCGCCGGGAGTCGGCGGGCTCGTACTGGGTGTAGAGGTAGACCTCGCCGTCCTCGGGGTCGACGAAGCGGTGCATGCCCTCGCCGGTGCGGGAGTAGGCGCACTGCGCGTCGACGACCAGCTCGTTGTCGGCCCGGAGGTCCTCCAGCCGGATGCGGGAGCCGTCGAAGACCTCGCCGGGGTCCAGGTCCTTGCCGTTGAGCGACACGGCGGTGACGCTCGGTGCGAGCAGATCGGCGAAGCTCGCGGCGCCGGGCTCCGCGCAGCGGAAGCGGATCGTGGTCACCGAGCGGAACGTGCGCGGCTCGGCCTCGATGTCGCCCAGGGCGGAGCGCAGGTCGAGGGAGACCTCGTACCCGTCCACGGACAGCAGCGCTGCCCGCTCCTGGGCCTCGTCGCGGGTCAGATTCTCACCGGGCACGGGCGGCACTCCCTCGGGGCGTCATGTAATGGGCATGGATACTGCGAAACGGACAGGAGCGATCCTGCCATGTGCCCCTGACGCGGGACACCCGGGAATGAGGCGTGGCACCCGGGAATGAGGCGAGCGGCCTCCGGTGTTGCTGCGGGAAACACCGCTTTCCGAGGAGAACCATGCCCGAGACCGCCTCCACCAAGACCCCCGTCGACTTCTGGTTCGACCCGCTGTGCCCCTGGGCCTGGATGACCTCGCGCTGGGTGCTGGAAGTGGAGAAGGTCCGGGACATCGAGGTCCGCTGGCACATCATGAGCCTCGCGGTCCTCAACGAGGAGAAGCTGGACCAGCTGCCCGAGGAGTACCGGGACATGCTCGCCACCAAGGCCTGGAAGCCGATCCGGGTGGTCACCGCCGCCTGGCAGAAGCACGGCGAGGACGTCCTCGGCCCGCTCTACACCGCGCTCGGCACCCGTATCCACAACCAGGGCGAGGGCGCGACCATCGAGGCGATCGCGGGCGCGCTCGAGGACGTCGGCCTCCCGGCCTCCCTGCTCGACTACGCCGACCAGGAGGACTTCGAGTTCGACGCCGAGCTGCGCGCCTCCCACAAGGAGGGCATCGAGAAGGTCGGCCAGGAGGTCGGCACCCCGGTGATCGCGCTCCCCGGCGACGACGGCGAGCAGATCGCCTTCTTCGGCCCGGTTGTCACGCCCACCCCGCAGGGCGAGGCCGCGGCCAGGCTGTGGGACGGCACGCTGCTGGTCGCCTCGACCCCCGGCTTCTACGAGATCAAGCGGACCCGCACGAAGGGCCCGGACTTCAGCAACCTGTAAGGGCCACCAGGAGTCATTCCGGATTGGGCATCTTCTGGGGCGGGTCGAACGGCTTGACCCTCGACGCCGTACGGATGTTGCGGCAGTCGAAGTCGGTTCGCCCGCAGATCCAGTAGTCGTCCACATACGCGTTCGGCTTCTGGAGGTTCGCCAGCTTGCGGATGATGTCCCGCTCCCGGTCGTCCCGGGGCTGGCGGTGCGGCTGGTAGGAACCACACGTGTAGCAGGGGTACGTCATTTCCCTCGGCATCCCGCAACGATGCCCCGGAAGCCCGCGTACCGTAAGGCCCCGTGAGGCTTCTCTTCGCTCCTCACGGGGCCTTCGTGGTACCGCCGAACAGACCCGGACGGTGGGCTTCCGCCGGAGCGCACCCGCGAGCGCGCCCCGACCGGAATACTGGCGGGTCATGAGTACGACGAGCATGACCCACAGCGCCGTGAGTCCCGCAGCCTCAGTGAGCACGACCCTGCTGCTCGCCCGGCACGGCCGGACCGTCTGGCATGCCGAGAACCGCTACGCCGGAGTGAGCGACGTCCCCCTCGCCGACGAGGGCCACGCCCAGGCCGAGGCGCTCGGCCGCTGGGCCGCCGCGCACCCCGTGGACGCCGTCTGGACGTCGACCCTCTCGCGCGCCGTCGCCACGGCCGAGCCCGCCTGCCGCGCCCTCGGTCTCACCGCGCACCGCGAACCCGCCCTGCGCGAATGCGACTTCGGGGTGGTGGAGGGCCATACCCTCGCCGAGTTCGAGGCCGAGAACCCGGCCCGGGCGAAGGCGTTCCGGGTCGACCCGGTGTCGTACCCCTTCCCGGAGGCGGAGGACCCGCGCACCGCCGCGGCCCGCGGGGCGGCCGTCCTGCGCCGCATCGCGGCCGCGCACCACGGCGAACGCGTCCTGGTCGTCGCCCACAACACCCTGCTCCGGCTGGTGCTCTGCTCGCTGCTGTCCATCCCCCTGGGCGAGTACCGCAGGGTCCTCCCGCGGCTGCGCAACGCCGCGATCACCGAACTCCGCATGACGGACGGGGCCGCCGCGCTGCTGTCGCTCAACGTGCCCTGCGGGTGACGCGGGCCGTGTACACAGGAGGGCCCCCGCGAGTCACGTCCTCGCGGGGGCCCTCCGTTTCTCCGCCTGCCACGTGAAAGGTGAGAAGACGATCACGAGCAGGACGTTTCATACCCGCCTCAGGGGGTCTGCAGCAACACGTTCGCGCGGGACCTGGCCGCCTCGTATCGCCGGGCCACGTCCTGCCAGTCGACGACCTGCCACATCGCGTCGATGAAGTCGACCTTCTGGTTCTTGTACTGGAGGTAGAAGGCGTGCTCCCAGGCGTCGAACACCAGGATCGGCACCGAGCCCTGCCCCACGTTGCCCTGGTGGTCGTAGATCTGCTCGACGACGAGGCGACCGCTGAGCGGCTCGTGGGCGAGGACGCCCCAGCCGGAGCCCTGGGTGGTCGCGGCGGCCTTCGTCAGCTGCGCCTTGAACCCCGCGAAAGAGCCGAACGACTCGGTGATCGCGTCCGCGAGCTCTCCCACACCGTCCACGGCGAGGGGCTCACCGCCGCCGTTCCCGCTCATGTTCGTCCAGTAGATGCTGTGCAGGATGTGGCCGGAGAGATGGAAGGCCAGGTTCTTCTCCAGACCGTTGACCGCTCCCCACGACTCCTCGTCACGCGCCTCCGCGAGTTGCTCCAGCGCGTCGTTGGCCCCCTTCACATACGCCGCGTGGTGCTTGTCGTGGTGCAGCTCGATGATCTCGGGGCTGATCACGGGTGCGAGCGCGGCGTAGTCGTACGGCAGCTCAGGGAGTGTGTAGACGGGCATGGCGGGGTCCCCTCCGGCCTCGTAAGACCTTATTGCACATAGCTTGCAACTGCACGCTAGCAACAAAAAGGCCCTCGTGTGGATCACACGAGGGCCTTTCGGGGGAGTGGGAACGGTCAAAACGGCCGGCCGGCCGGAACGGTCAAACGGTCAGCGGGCCGCGCGTGCCCGCTGCCAGGCGTATCCGACGGCCGCCAGGAACAGCGTCATCCCGCCCGTCGAGTACAGCTGCACCCGGGTGTCGGGCTGCCGGGCCATCAGGACGAAGATCGCGGCCATGCCGGCCAGCGCCACCCAGGTCAGCGCCGGGAACAGCCACATCCGCACGACCAGCTTCTCCGGTGCCTCGCGCTCCACCCGGCGCCGCAGCAGCAGCTGCGAGACCGCGATGAAGATCCACACGACCAGGATCACCGCGCCGATCATGTTCAGCAGCCAGGGGAAGACGTCGTCCGGCCGCCAGTAGCTCAGCAGTACGCACACGAAGCCGAAGACGCAGGAGACGAGCACCGCGACGCGCGGGACCCCGGCCGAGACCCTGCCGAGGGCCTTCGGGCCCTGGCCGCGCTCCACCAGCGAGTAGGCGATGCGCGAGGAGCCGTAGATGTTGGCGTTCATCGCCGAGAGCAGCGCGACGAACACGACCACGTTCATCAGCTGACCGGCGCCGGGGATACCCAGGTGGTCGAGGGCGGCGACGTACGGGCCCTTCTCGACGACCTCCTTCGAGTCCCAGGGGACCAGCGTGACGATGACCGCCATGGAGCCGATGTAGAAGAGCGCGATGCGCCACATCGCCGTACGGACGGCGCGCGCCACGCCCTGGACGGGGTTCTGCGACTCGGCCGCCGCGATGGTGACCGTCTCCAGACCGCCGTACGCGAAGACCGACGCGAGCAGACCGACGACCAGCCCCTCGCTGCCGTGCGGGAGGAAGCCGCCCTGGCCGGTGAGGTTCGAGGCGCCGGGGGAGTCCGTGCCGGGGAGCACGCCCGCGACGGCCAGTACGCCAAGGACCAGGAACAGGCTGATCGCGCCGACCTTCAGCGCGGCGAACCAGAACTCGAACTCGCCGAAGTTCTTCACGGCGGCGAGGTTCGCGACACAGAAGACCACCATGAACAGGGCGACCCAGGCCCACTCGGGCGTACCCGGCAGCCAGCCGGTGACGATCTTCGCCGCCCCGATCCCCTCCAGCCCCACGGCCGTGCAGAGCAGCACCCAGAAGGACCACCCCGCGGTGAAGCCCGCCCACGGTCCGATCGCCCGCTCGGCGTGCGCCGAGAACGAGCCCGAGGACGGATACGCGGCAGACATCTCGCCGAGCATCCGCATCACCAGCATGACCAGCAGACCGGAGACCGCGTACGCGATCACGATCGACGGTCCGGCGGCGGCGATCCCCGCGCCGGACCCCACGAACAGACCGGCGCCGATCACACCGCCGAGGGCGATCATCGACAGATGGCGCTGCTTGAGGCCGTGGGACAGCGGGGCGTGTGCGTCGGGAGCGGTGGGTGGGGTGTCGAGGGTGGTGCGGGACATGAGAGCGGGTGGTCCCTTACGTGCGAGTGGGCAAAAACGCCCACAGTCTGGGCAGCCTCTCCGCTCAGGGGGAGAGGCTGCCCACTATGCGGACACCCGCGGTACGGAGCGTGAGATTTCCTTTACTCGGCTCCTTCACTCGGCCGCGGACGTGCAGTGCGTGTTACTCGGCCACGGACGTGTAGTGCGAGGCGTCGCCCTCGATCGAGTAGCTCTCCTTGCCCTCGATGCCGACCGGCACGTCACCGGCGACGGTCACCCGGTGCAGGCGGCGCGGCCGGCCGTCGTAGTTGTCGACCGCGTAGTGCTGGGTGATCCGGTTGTCGAACAGGACCAGCTGGTTCGGGGACCAGCGCCAGCGCAGGATGTTCTCCGGCCGGGTGACGTACGACTGGAACAGGTCGAGCAGCTTGCGGGACTCGCCCACCGACAGCCCGACGATCCGCTGCGCGAACCCGCCGATGAACAGCCCGCGCTCACCGGTCAGCGGGTGGACCCGGACGACGGGATGGGCGGTACGGAACTTGATGGATGTGAACTGGGCCCGCTGGGCGGCCTGTTCCTCGTCGATCTGCTCGTCCGGCACCGCGTAGTCGTAGTCGTTGGTGTGCTCGGCCCACAGGGTGTCGGCGAGCGCGCGCAGCGGGGCGGGCAGGTCCCGGTAGGCGGCCGCCGAACTGGCGATCAGGGTCTCGCCGCCGTACGGCGGGATCGTGATGCTGCGCAGGGTGCTGGCCTGGGGCGGGTTGAGGACGAAGGTCACGTCGGTGTGCCAGTGGTTGGCGCGCCCGCGCTCGCTGTCGACGGGGAGCACGTTCGGGGCCCCGTCGACGGCGGCCACGGTCGGGTGGGCGGTGGTGAGGTCGCCGAAGTGGCGGGCGAAGGCCTGCTGGCCCTCGTCGTCGAGGTGCACGTCGTCGAAGGCCAGGGCCTTGTGGACGTTGAGGGCCTCGCGGATCGCGGTGACCTGTTCCTCGTCGAGCGGCTTGGAGATGTCTACGCCGGAGACCCGGGCGCCTATGTTCGCGGTGACCTTGCTGATCTCGATGGACATGCGGGGTCCTTTCAGACGAGCGCGGGCTGGAGGTACTGGTTGGCGGGGCGGGGGAGGCCGTAGCGCTCCCGTAGGGTCCGGCGCGGTCCGTACTCCGTGCGGAGCAGGCCGCGGGCGCGCAGGATCGGGACGACGTGGTCGACGAACAGACCGAGGCCGGAGGGAAGTACGGCGGGCATGATGTTGAAGCCGTCGGCGGCGCCGCGCGTGAACCACTCCTCGATCGCGTCGGCGACCTGCTCCGGCGTGCCGGCGAAGGTGAGGTGCCCGCGCCCGCCGCCGAGCCGTCCGATCAGCTGCCGTACGGTGAGCCGTTCGCGGCGGGCGAGTTCGACGACGAGGGTGTAGCGGCTCTTGGCGCCCTCGATGACGTCCTCGGGAGGCAGGTCCGCGGGCAGCTGGGCGTCCAATTCCAGGGTTCCGGGCTCCAGTTGCAGCAGGTGCTCCAAGCGGTCCACGCCGTGCGTGTACACGATGTGGTCCTCCAGGACCTGCTCGTTCGCCCGCGCCTCGGCCTCCGTCGAGCCGAGCACCGGGACGATGC
Organism: Streptomyces sp. GbtcB7; assembly: GCF_019091445.1. Classification (NCBI taxonomy): domain Bacteria; kingdom Bacillati; phylum Actinomycetota; class Actinomycetes; order Kitasatosporales; family Streptomycetaceae; genus Streptomyces; species Streptomyces sp. GbtcB7. The sequence goes on along the minus strand of NZ_JAGXJM010000004.1, from coordinate 26,163 downwards.
CGGGCAGCACCTTGATGTGCTCGAGGTCCCGGCCGGCCGCCGCCGTACGGGACTTGAGGTCCGCGTAGAAGGCCTGGGCGTCGGCGAGGGTCTGCTGCGCGGTGAACACCGCCTCCGCGTAGCGCGCCGCGAACGTCTTGCCGTCCTCGCTCGACCCCGCCTGCACGAGCAGTGGGTAACCCTGCGGTGAGCGGGGCACGTTGAGGGCGCCCTCGACCCGGAAGTACGTCCCCTGGTGGCGCGGCGGGTGGATCTTGGCGTCGTCACCCCACACGCCGGCCGCCTTGTCGGCGACGATCGCGTCGTCCTCCCAGCTGTCCCAGAGCTTGAGCGAGACGTCCAGGAACTCGGCGGCGCGCGCGTACCGTTCGGCGTGCGCGGGCTCGGCGTCGAGGCCGAAGTTGCGGGCGGCCTCCGCACCGGACGTGGTGACGATGTTCCAGCCCGCCCGACCGCCGCTGATGATGTCGAGGGAGGCGAACTTGCGGGCCAGGTTGTAGGGGGAGTTGTAGGACGTGGACGCCGTGGCGATCAGGCCGATGTGCTCGGTGGCCGTCGCCAGCGCGGTGAGCAGGGTGAGCGGTTCCAGGGCGCCGGCCGGGCGTTGGGCCAGGTTGCTCCACAGCTGCGGTCCGTCGGCCAGGAAGAGGGAGTCGAAGGTGCCGCGTTCGGCGATCCGGGCCAGCTCGACGTAGTGGGCGAGTTCGACGTGGGCGTACGGGTCGCTCTCCGGCAGCCGCCACGATGCCTCGTGATGGCCGGTGTTCATCAAAAAGGCGTTGAGGTGGAGTCGGCGGGTCATGCGTGGTCCTCCGTCACACCGAGGGCGGCAAGGAGGCGCTCCCGGTATTCACCCAGTACCGGCTCCCGGTAGGAGCGCGGATGGGGGCGGTCGATGGTCAGGTCGAGGCCGATCCGGCCCCGGTCGAGCACCAGGACGCGGTCGGCGAGCACGATCGCCTCGTCCACGTCGTGGGTGACGAGCAGCACGGAGGGCCGGTGGCGCTCCCACAGCTCGCGCAGCAGGACATGCATCCGGATCCGGGTCAGCGCGTCCAGCGCGCCGAACGGCTCGTCGGCCAGCAGGAGTTCGGGCTCACGGACGAGCGAGCGGGCCAGGGCGGCGCGCTGGGCCTCGCCGCCGGACAGCTCGTTGGGCCAGGCGCGTGCCCGGCCTTTCAGGCCCACCTCGGCGAGGGCTTCGCGGCCCTTGTCGGCCGCTTCCTTGCCGTTCGTGCCGAGCAGCACGTTGTCGAGGACCCGCCGCCAGGGCAGCAGCCGGGAGTCCTGGAAGACGACCGACACCCGCTCCGGGGCGCTGAGCCGGCCGCTTCCGACGACCTCGTGGTCCAGGCCCGCGATGGCCCGCAGCAGTGTGCTCTTGCCGGAACCGCTGTGCCCGAGCAGGGCCGTGAACTGTCCGGCGGGCAGGTCGAGGTCGATGCCGTCGAGGACGGTGCGGCCGTCGAACGACCTGGTGAGGCCTCGTAGTTGGACGGCCGGGGCTGCGGTCAGCTGCTGAGTGTGCGGCGCCATGACAGCACCCTCCGTTCGACGAGACGGACCGCGCTGTCGGAGACCAGGCCGAAGACGCCGTAGATCAGCAGGCCGACCAGGATGACGTCCGACTGGCCGTAGTTCTGGGCCTGGAACATCATGTAGCCGAGGCCGCTGGTGGCGTTGATCTGCTCCAGGACCACCAGGCTCAGCCAGGAGCCGGTCACCCCGAGGCGCAGTCCGACGAAGAAGCCGGGCAACGCGCCGGGGATCACGATCTGGCGGACGAACTGGAGCCGCGACAGGCCCTGGACCTCCGCGAGTTCGACGTAACGGTGGTCGATACCGGACAGCGCGGCGTGCAGGTTGAGGTAGATCGGGATGTAGACGACGATCGCGATGATGGCGATCTTGAAGGTCTCGCCGATGCCCAGCCAGAGGATGAACAGCGGGATGAGGCCCAGGGTCGGGATCGCCCGGTTGAGCTGCACGGTCCCGTCGATCAGCGCCTCGCCGATCCGACTGAGCCCGGCCGCCAGCGCGAGGACCACACCGGCGGTCAGGCCCAGCGCGAAGCCGTATCCCGCGCGTTCCAGGGAGGTGCGGACGTCGGTGGGGAGGGTGCCGTCCGTCCACAGGTGACCGGCGGTCTTCAGGACCGTCCAGGGCGCCGGGATCGCACCCGGGTCCAGCTGTCCGGCGGCGGAGGCCGCCGCCCACAGGGCGAGGAAGAGGGCGGGGCCGATGAGCCGGGAGGCGGGCAGGCGCTTTCCGGGCGCGAGGCCGCGGCGCCGCCTGCGCCGTACGGCAGGCGGGTCCTCGGCGGCGGTCACCGGCACGGTGGTCGTCGTTGTGGTTGTCGTCATGGCCGTCACTTCCGGTACTCCGCCGGGACGGCCTTCGCCGCGATGCCCTCGAAGCGCCGGTCGAAGAGCGAGCCGACCTTGAACGCCTTCACGAAGCCGCCCTCGGCCAGCAGATCGGCGGTCTCCTGCTCCCACTTCACCGCCTCGTCCCAGCTCGGCGGGAACAGCGGCTTGTTGGCGAGCTCGGTGATCGACCGGGCCTGTGCGAGCGTGAGGTTCTGCGTCTTGACGTAGAACTCCTCGTTCCAGGCGTCCGGGTGTTCGTACGCCCACACCTGCCCCTGCGCCCAGCGCGGGATGTACGCGGCGACGGCCGCCGCCTTCGCCGGGTCGGCCAGCACGGAGGTGGGCGCCCACAGCAGGTTGAGGAGGTCCACGACATCGGTGGTGATGGTGTGGGCGCCCTTGGACCCGTACTGCTTGAGGTAGGCCGGGGCCTGCTGGTTGGCGAGCGGGGCGATGTCCACCTGGCCCGCCTGGAGCGCGGTGAGGAACTGGTTGCTGGTCAGCGGCACCAGGTCGACGTCGTCGTACTTGATCCCGGCCTGCTTCAGGGCGCGCACCAGTACGACCCCCTGCGCCTGGCCCTGGGAGAACGCCAGCTTCTTGCCCTTGAAGTCCGCGACGGTGTGGATGTCGCTGCCGGGCTTGGTCGCGAAGAGGTAGTTGGGCTTGCGGGTGACGTTGATCGCGACGATCTTGGCGTCATAGCCCTGGTAGTGCGCCTGGATGGGCGGGATGCCCGCGTTGTTGGCGAGGTCCAGGGACTTGGCGCGGAAGGCGTTGATGACATCGGGCCCGGCACCGATGTTCACCCAGCTGGAGACGGTGAACGGCAGGTCGGTGAGGCCCGCGAGCTTGAACTGGAGCTGCTGGACGTTCTGGTACGAGGCGATCTTGAGGCTCGTGCCGGAGGGGACCTTGGCGGACAGCGGGGCGGACAGGGACCCCTTGGACTCGCTGTCGGCGGCAGTGGCCCCCGCGCAACCGCTCAGTCCGGCCGCGGCGGCCACGCCGAGCAGGGAGGACAGGAACAGCCGGCGGTCCACACCGGGCGCGAAAGGGGACGACGAAGGAGACAGTGGTGGCATGGGAGGACTCCGGGGATCCAAGTGGCGGAAATGCGCGCGGAATTCCGGGCAGGGGGAATTCACCAGGGGAAGGAAGTGAAAGAAGCGAAATACGCGCGCGTGAGGAGACGGGAGGCGCACGCCGGGGGCGCGGCAGAAGAAACCGGGTGATCGTCAACGCGTCGATGCGTCAACGCGTCAGCAGGTCAAGGCGCCGACGCGGCAGTGACCCGGCGTCAGCAACAACGCGTGCGTGCGACCCGCATAAGGTCGACGACGCGGCACTTGGTCAGCGGAACCTGCACCCGCGAGCTGCTCATGAGGAGGATGCTCCTGTCCTCGTACGACCGCTGTCAACATTCCGAGTTTCTGAATTAATTCGTCCCCGGTGACAGGCTCAGCGGATCCCGGTACACCACGTCGAGTGCCACCGATCCACCCGCCACGGCGAGTACGGATTCCGGGAAACTGGTCGGCAGGACGGAAGCCGCCCGGTCCGCGCCCACTTCCGCGCGCAGCGCCCCGAGGCAGTCCTCCCGATGCACGGTCCCGACCTCCGCGACGACGACCGTGTCCGGGTTGAGCACGTCCAGCAGCAGCCGGGCCGCCCGCCCGACCGTCCGGGCCCGCTCCAGCAGCAGACGTACGGCGACGGGGTCTCCGTCGGCCGCGGCGCCGACCACGTGCATCGGGTCGGCGGTGGTGATGACCCCCGCCTCCCGTGCCCGCCGACACAGCGTCCGCTCGCTCAACTCGGCCTGAAGGCAGCCGGTCCGGCCGCAGTCGCACCGCTCCGAGCCGCCCGGCAACGGCAGATGGGCGATCGCCCCGGCCTGGGAGCGGGGACCGTGGTGCACCTCGTCGTGGGTGGCGAAGGCGGCGTCCACCACGTTGCCGACGAACAGGTGCAGCACGCTGCGGCTGCCGCGCGCCCGCCCGAACAGCCGCTCTCCGTTGACCAACGCCCGTGCGTGCCCGTCCACATGGACCGGCAGCCCGGTCCGCGTGCCGAGCGCGCCCCGCACGTCGACGTCACGCCAGCCGAGCAGCGCGTGCTCCACGATCGTCCCGGAGTCGCGGTCCACCCAGCCGCCGGTCGCGACGCCGACGCCGAGGGGGGTGCGGCCGGGGTGGTCGGTGAGCAGGGCGGCCAGCCAGGCGGCGGCGTTCGCGAGTACGCGGTCGGGCTCCGTGCCGTCGTCGTGGGCGAGCCGTCGCTCCGTGACGACCCGGCCGCGCAGGTCGAGCAGGGCGACGGTGGTGTACGGGACGGCCACGTGGACCCCGCCGACCACGAACCGGGAGTCGTCCAGATGGATGGGGACGTGGGGACGTCCGACGCCGTTCGACTGCCGGGGCGTCGGAGCCTCCCGGATCAGGCCGAGCGCGGTGAACCGGGCGCAGTAGTCGGTCACCGAGGCAGGGGAGAGGCCGGTCAGCCGGGCGACGGTGCTGCGGGCGACCGGGCCGTGTTCCAGGACGGAGCGCAGGATGACGCTGGCGCTGGTGCGGCGGCGGTCGTCGGTGGTGGCGCGGTGGGGTGTCGTGGGAGGGGAGGGGGCCAGGGAGGTACGAGGCATGGCGCTTCCTAGCGAGCGTGTCCGAAACGGTCGCGTCTCGGCGAGCCGGATGCGCTCCGCCCGCCCTACCCGGGGCGACAGGTGGCGGTGCCCTGGCGTCGCAGGTCGACATAGCGACGCGACGCGAAGTTCTCAGCCTGGGCAACCATGCCCTGAAGAGTAGGTCTTACCCCCGATTCCGGCCAGAGGCGCCGTTCTTCGGCCGCCGGCCGACCCGGGGCTTTCAGGGGCGCGGGGAACTGCGCGAACGGCCCCCACCGGGCCGCAGCCGAACGAAGAAGCCCGACGGGGTCCGGGGCGGAGCCCCGGGGGATGGGACGGGTAGGGGCGGCGGGGGCGAATTGGCGGGATCCTACAGGCCGCGCTCGAACCTTCCCGTTGACAAAACCATCCCACCTCAGTGACCAGCATCACGCCCCGATAGGTGTACACGGCCCCCTTTGTAAGGGCTCCACCAAGTCCCGGATCCCCGCTTTGTCGATCGCACACGGTGATCCACCCGCCCCCCTGGGATAGCGTCACCGTGTCCCGACCCGCCCGTCACCCGCCGGAGTCCCCATGAGCACCGCTGCCGCCACCCCCCGCCAAGGCATCCGCCCCGGCGAGGTCCTCGCCGACCTGCTCCCGGCCTCCCGCGTCAGGGACATCGCCCTCGTACTCGGCGGAGCCGCCCTCACCGGTCTCGCCGCCCAGATCTCCCTGCCCGTACCGGGCTCTCCGGTCCCGGTGACCGGCCAGACCTTCGCCGCCCTCCTCGTCGGCACGGCCCTCGGCGCGGGCCGCGGCTTCCTCTCGCTCGCGCTCTACGCCCTCGTCGGCATGGCCGGCATGCCGTGGTTTGCCGACGGCGGCTCCGGCACCGCCGCCCCGTCCCTCGGCTACATCCTCGGCATGATGTTGGCCGCCGCCGCCGTGGGCGCCCTCGCCCGCCGCGGCGCCGACCGCTCGTTCCTGCGCACTGCGGGCACGATGCTGCTGGGCGAGGCGATCATCTACGCGGTCGGCCTCCCGTACCTGGCCGCCGCCACCGGCATGTCGCTGAGCGCGACCCTCGCGGCGGGGTTCACCCCGTTCCTGATCGGCGACGCCCTGAAGGCGGCGCTGGCCATGGGCGTCCTGCCGACCGCCTGGAAGTTCCTCAACCGCTGAGGCCGTAGTCCCCTCGGAAGAGGTTCGCAGTCCCCTCGCAAGAGGCTCGCCGGGTCGTACTCCGACTACGACCCGGCGAGCCTCTTCCGCGTTCCGGGCCCGTACAGCCCCACCGCACTGTCCCCGCAGTACGTGTGCGTGCGCAGAAGCAGAAGCAGAAGCAGAAGGTGGGCCGGGACGCCGCGCACACGGCGTCCCGGCCCACCCGGTCACGACTGCGGCTGCCGGCGGGGCCGCCGCTGGGCCCACCACATTCCCGCCGCCCCGACGGAGACGAGCGCCGCCCCCGCCACGCCGAGCGGCAGCAGGTCGCTCCCGGCGCCGGTCTTCGGCAACTGGTCGCCGCCGGGTGTCACCGGCTTGTTCTCGGTGTCGAGCAGCAGCGGAGTGGCCGGGGCGTTCGGCGACGGGTTCGTCGTACCGAACGGCACCGGGCCCTGCTGCCAGAACGTCTTCTTTCCGTCGCTGTCCTGCACCGGTAGGCAGATCTTTCCGGTCTTGCTGAGATCGAACGTCGCGGCGACGGCGTACGACTGCGACTTTCCGGCCGCGAGATTGCCGACATCGCACACGAATCCACTGTTCGAACCCTTGGGCAGATCCTTGTCCGCCATGGCGGAACAGCCCTTGACGCTCTTGACCTGTAGGCCGTCGAATCCGACCACCAAAAGCCGGATCTTTCCGCTGTCCTTGGTTCCCTCATTCTTCACCGTGGCGGTCAGCGCCGTTTCGTGCGAGCTGTTGTCCACCGAGATCTTCTCGGGCAGCAACGTGGTCAGCTTCACGCCTGCCGGCGCCGGGTCCATGGCCTTTCCCCCCTTGCTGCTCCCCGGTCCCTGGTCGTCCGCGACGGCGGTGAAGGAAAGGATCATCACGGCCGAGAAAGATGCCGTGAGCAGCGATCCCGCGATGGTCGTCGTGTGACGAGAACTCATGTTCGCCCCCCTTGGCTGCGCCTGAATTCGCAGTACTTGAAGAGGTACCACAAGATTTCTCCGCACTATGCTGGTACGGCATGAAGTGTGACTATTGTGTTTCTGCTGTGGCGGACGATTGTGGCGGGTGTTGAGGGGGTGCAGGGGATTGACGGGGAATACGAGTGGCGGTGTTCCGGGATTATTGGTGACGGGTCGATATCGGCTGGCCGAGAGTATTGGCCAGGGGGGAATGGGACGGGTGTGGCGAGCCACCGACGAAATGCTCGACCGGCAGGTCGCCGTCAAGGAAATGCGGATCGACGGACTCGACCCGGAGGACACCCGAACCCGCCGCGAACGCACCCTGCGCGAAGCCAGGGCCACGGCCCGGATCGACCATCCCAATGTCGTGCGCATCTACGACGTCGTGGACCAGGGCGAGCGACTGTGGATCGTCATGGAACTCGTCGCCGGCCGCTCCCTCGAACAACTCGTGGTCGAGGACGGACCGCTCGACCCGCCCACCGCGGCCCGTATCGGGCTCGAACTGGTCGCGGCCCTGCGCCAGGTGCACGCCGGGGGAGTACTCCACCGGGACATCAAGCCGGGCAACGTCCTGGTCGAACGGCGCGGACACCGTGTCGTCCTCACCGACTTCGGCATCGCCGCGCTTCAGGACGCGGAGGCGCTCACCATGGTCGGGATGCTGGTCGGCTCCCCGGACTACATGGCACCCGAGCGTGTCTCCGGACGCCCCCAGGGCCCGCCGTCCGACGTCTGGTCCCTGGGGGCGACGCTCTGTGCGGCCCTCGGCGGCCGCTCCCCGTTCTCCCGTTCGACCACCCTGGCGACGTTGCACGCGGTCCTGTACGAGGAGCCCGAACTGCCGTCCACGGCTGGTGACCTGGGGGAGATTCTGGCCGCCCTGCTGGAGAAGGAACCGTCGACCCGACCGGGTCTGGCGGAGCTCGAGACGGCGTTGCGCCCGATCGCATTCCCCCGACCGGAGGAGACCGAGTCCCCGGAAGCGGGGCTCGTACCCGAACCAGCGGCGGAATCACCGGAATCACCGGAATCACCGGAAGCGGCAGGGACACGGGAACCATCGGAAGCGGCAGAGGCACGGGAGATACCGGAGGCACCGGAGACATCCAAGGCGTCAGAGGCATCCGAGACGTCAGAGGCATCCGAGATGTCAGAGGTGGGAGGGACATCAGGGGTGGGAGGGACGGCTGAGGCTCCGGATGTACCGGGGATGCCGGAGACACCGGAAGCCGCGCCGCCCCCCGTCCCCCCGTTCCACCAGGAGTCGCCCACGCGCGCGCTCCTGGACGTGAGCCTCATACGCGCGGCGCAACACCTCCCGTCCCAGCGGGCCCCCGAACCGACCCCCGAGCCAGCCTCCGAGCCGGACCCCATACAGGACGCCATCCCGGAGCCCGACCCCACACCCGATCCAACCCCCGACCCCTCACCTCCACCCGCGCCCGCCCCTGTACCCACACCCACACCCACACCAGCCCCCACCCCCAAACCAGCCCCCGAGCCCAGCGCACCCCCGCCGCTTCCCGAACCCCCCTCCCTCGCCACGCACACCACGGTCTCCCGCGCGGTGGTCATGCCGCCGGGCGAACTCCCCGGCCCCGCCGTGCCCTCCGTCCCACGGCGGGGCCGGCGCCGGATGGGCCTGGCCGCCGCCGGTGGCGTGGTGATCGTGGGAACCGTCGTCGGGCTCGTCATGACGCAGACGGGCGGCTCCTCCCACGACACGACCGGCGCGTCCACTTCGACCTCGACCTCGACCTCGACCTCGACCTCGCCATCGGCCTCGTCGACATCGCCGAACTCCGCGCAGACCTCATCCACCGACCCCTCCTCCCCACCCCCCACCGTCGACGGCACGTCACGCCCGCCGAGCCTGCCGGCGGGCGCCCGGAAGGAGGCCGGACTGTACGCGTGGGTGCCGCCGCAGGGCTGGCAGCGGGTGGCGCAGAGCGGTTCCGAGGTGCACTACACCTCGCCCGACCGCGCGCAGGAGATCGTGGCCAACGCGACCCCGGCCCGGGGTGACCTGCTCGCGCAGTGGCAGCAGGCGGAGGTGGGCACCAGCAAGGGCCTGAACTACCACCGGATCCGCCTGGAGCGCACCACGTTCCGCGGCGCGCCCGCGGTCGTCTGGGAGTACACCGTCACGGCCAGGGGCCGGCTCTGGCACGTCCGACTGCTCGGCTTCCGCGCCGGCGGCACGTCGTACGAGATCAGCACCTGGTACCACCCCGACATCGAGGCGACCGCGCTCCCCGTCTACGACGCGGTCAAGAAGAGCTTCACGCCCCTGTGAACGGGGAGGGGCATGGCGGGGGCTGCCGCCCGGCCCCCCCCCCCTACCCCCTCCCCCCGGATCCGCGTCCCCGTGGTCCGGGCCCCGCCCGGGGGGGGGCCCCGC